>CAMWXB010000013.1 GCA_947178125.1 uncultured Lachnospiraceae bacterium
AAGGGCCTTCGCAGGAACCATGTATGCCCTGTCAGGCCGGAGGCCGTGCCGCAATTGTATCAGTTATCCAAACGCCTCATTCAGCATCTCCGTTCCCGCGAGCACAAATCTGCCTTCTATAATGACCGGTATCACTTCGTTCTCTTTCGTGACCACAGTCAGTTCTCCCAGTTCATCATAAGGAATCGTGATGTCCGTATGACAGTTGAAATAAGCTTTCTCCATATCTTCGCCGCGCAGCGCCGACACCTCATTTTCCTTTGCCACAATTTCTTTGCCATCAGGATTATAACTCTTTATTTCCTCTTCATGGGAATAACAGGTATCGCCTACCGCAAAATGCGGTCCGGTCTTTTCCGCAATCAGAATGGGCATCTTATCTTCGATACCGAATTTTCTCGCAGCAACATAGGCCGTCGTATTCGTTCCGATCGCGAACTCACCGATTGGCAGCGTGTCATGATGGAACAATACATTCTCTTTGATATACCGTTTATTCTCCTGTTCCGATGCAAAATTGCCGCAGTCATATTCCGTGATCATGCCATCCTGAAAACGAATGGAAATATCGCGATATTCCAATCCGTTCAGGAAGACGCGTGTAACATGGAGAAGCCCCTCCGTTCCGGCAAGCTGTGGCGATGTGAACACCTCTCCTACCGGAATATTCACGTCTGCGACACAGTTTTCAAAATTTGTCTCTTTCTCCGGTATCTGCAGCTCATGCAGTTTGATCTTCAGGTTCGTCCGGTTCTTTCCCATGCCTTTTATCAGCACATAGTCCCCTTTATCCAGCGTATCGATGAGCGTCTGCTGAATCCCCTGATATAATTGATAATCGAGTGTATTGATGCGGATGATCTCATCAAAGATTTCATCGTATCTGTCGCCGATTTCCGGCACCGGAAAAGCAATGATCGTAAAACTTCTCTCTTCGCCTTTGATATAACGGTTCTGTAACGCACCGGCTTTAGAAGTATATTCCACCGAAAGTTTCTGCTGTTTATCGCTCAGTTTACAGGCCGCGTCCTTATTCTGCGGCACAAAAGGCTGTTCACCGAATATCTCCAGTACTGCCGGGCCGCCAAATACGGCTGCTTCCGTCTTGAACTGTTCAAATGCCGACTGCATACACTCCAGCTTCCGTTCCGTAAGCTGTTTATCCAGAAACAGGGCACTGTCCTCCCGGTGGTCATAATCGAACTGCTTATTCGGATTGGCGCCAAAGTACCCGTTTTTATGCACACTGCGCCCCTGAAAAATATTGGTGCCGGAACGATAGATTGTCGGCCTTAACCCCATCTTCTCAAAGTTCAAAACCGCCTCCCGGATCATCCGCTCAAAACCGAGGCAGTACCGTATATTGACCGTTTTCTTGATTGAAATATCTTTATTGCACACTTCAAAACCGATCCGATAACCTTCCGTGTAAGTATCCGCCATCAGCTTTATTGTCTCCTCGGGCAGCGCAGCCAGATGTTTTGCTGTCCTGATTTCATTTTCCGACACATATTCGCCATAATAATAAAGATAGCGGATATCCGACAACTCACTTTCCATGACGATACGCGCTGCACAATCCCGCTGTGGACAGACAAGCCCCTCCACTTTATCATAAGCCGCCGGTTCGGAATAGTCGCTGACATACCAATAGACGGTTTTTCGTACTTCCTCTGTAAAGGACTGCGCCGGGCCGGCGTCGTCTGCTTCCACAAACTCTCCTTCCTGCTCTCCGCAGAGAAAAATCTGATAAATCTCCAAAAAAAGCTCCATGCGGATGACCATGCCGTACAGACTCTGCTCATAAGCCGCCGCTATCATCCCGCGCAGTTCCGCATAGACAAACGAAAGCAGCTGTCCCATCGTCTTTCCGAAGCATTCCGCCGCATAAGCAGGGTTGGCATAACTCCGGTCATAGTTTTCAGGCAGAATATCCGCATAAAGCGCACGATTATGCCTTTCCAGTTCTTCTAAAGAAGCCCTCCGCAGGGCGCCGCTTCCTACAAAGTCCCATGTTTCTTTCATCAGCAGAACAAACTCCGCCATTTTTCTGAAATAGTCCCGATACGCGCCGCATCCGGCCTCGGACGGTATCTGCACGATCCGCTCATAGACAAGCGCAAACCGCTCCGCTTCCAGTTCTTCTTTTTCTTCTATCGTCATACTTTCCTGCATTCCAGTCAATTCTCCTTTCAAATTATATCGTGAAGACTCATAAATTCACGTTCACGCACTCCCCGCCCGATTTTAACTAACATCCGTTCTTCTCCTGCATGACGCCGGACGTTCGGCCGGTGTCCGTTATACCGCATAGGCCCCCGCATACAACACCGCGCTCACGCCGCCGAGCGCGAGCACATTTAACAGAATGCCAAGATAGGAAAAAAAGTAATATTTATCCCGCTCCGTTCTGGAGACTGCACCGAGCGCCGTACCGATCAACGCAAAGAGCATCGCGAGAAAAACCGCCGCACCGTACTGTTCCGGCACATCCCCGGCGCTCAAATAACTCATGGCCACCGCATAGACAAGCGTCACAAGAGAAATGACCCCCAGTATCGTCGCCATAATGCCCTTCTGCGTATGGCTCTTATTGGTAAAAATAAAACTATTCTTATGTCCCATCGTTATAACCATGCCTTTCCAAATTCATGTCCCCAAATCTGCAAATGGGCATCCCTCCCGGAATACCCATTCATTTTTTCAGAATAATATTTTAAAATAAAATTTTACTCCTGCCGGCCAAAAGCTTTGCGCCGCCGATGATTAGAAGGATACCGCTTGTGACTCCCACAACCAGGCTGACTACTCCGACTGCGATATTCATCGCTCCGGCGCCTCCCATTGTCTTATATGTTTTTTCTTCCATCTCTGCACCATTCCTTTTTATTCAGATAAATTTATTTTGCTCCGTACTGCTCATAATATTCGTCAATGGACGCTTTCAGTGCATCATCGATATAGATGCTGCCCTGATATGGCTTATTATACAGACATTCCACAACATCTTCCATCGTAACGATGGCATTCGTTTCAAATCCGTATTTTTCTTTGATTTCTTCCAATGCGCCCTTTGTACTTTCCAGCCCCCGTTCCATCCGGTTAAGGGATACGATGAGCCCTTTGATTTCCACATCCGCCTGCGCCTTGATGATCGGGAAGGTCTCTTCAATGGATTTCCCGGAAGTGGTAACATCCTCGATGATAACGACCCTGTCCCCATCCTTTAAACTGCTCCCAAGAAGAATGCCCGTATCACCGTGATCCTTGACCTCTTTCCGATTGGAACAGTATCTTACTTCCCTGCCATATAATTCGCTGATTGCCATCGTCGTCGCAACAGAAAGAGGAATCCCTTTATAGGCCGGCCCGAACAACACATCGAAATCCAGACCGTAATGGTCATGAATCGCCTTTGCATAATACTCACCCAATCTGCGCAGCTGTGTTCCTGTCACATATGCGCCTGCATTCATGAAAAAAGGAGATTTTCTGCCGCTCTTTAAGGTAAAATCGCCAAATTTGAGAACCTGGCTGTCCACCATAAATTCAATAAATTCCTGTTTATATTGTTCCATTCCGATCATCCCATCCTTTCCCGCTGTCGATTCGCAAATACTTCTGAATATTTCTCCGTTACCGCTTCGCCAGCGCCCCCGCAATATCCTCCTTCATGGCGAGTACCGCTGCTCTGGAAGCCTCAGCGAAATGTTCCGCACCGTACTTCGCATACTCTTCCTGCTTGTATGCGGCAATAATGCCTCTGGAAGAGTTAACGATTGCACCAAGTCCGTCCTCATTAAAGAAATGTGCCAGATCCGCACCTTTTCCGCCCTGTGCGCCATAACCCGGCACGAGGATAAATGCCTTCGGCATCAGTTTGCGTAATGTCTTCCCCTGTTCCGGGTAAGTCGCTCCGACAACGGCTCCGACATTGCTGTAGGAACTTCCCATACAGTCTGCGCCCCATTCCGCAACCATCTCCCCGACGATTTCATAAAGCGGTCTGTCGGCGGTCGTAATACCGCCTGCACCCTCTCTGCCGGCGCCGGCCGTGATTCCCGCCCGCACAATGCGGTCCTGGAATTCCCCGCTGCTCGGATTGGAAGTTTTTACAAGGACAAAAATGCCCTTCTTTTCTTCCTGGCATACTTTGATAAAAGGCTTGACGCCATCGGAGCCAAGATACGGATTGACCGTGATAAAATCTTCATCAAAACCGCTGCAAAGCTTACTTCCCACCTGTACTCTGCCAAGATGCCCTACCGCATAGGCCTCGGAAGTGGAGCCGATATCGCCGCGCTTCACATCGCCGATTACGATAAGTCCCTTTTCTTTACAGTATTCTACCGTTCTCTGAAAAACGAGCAGACCTTCAATGCCGAACTGCTCATACATTGCGATCTGGGGCTTTACCGCCGGAATCAGGTCATATACATGATCGATGATTTCTTTATTGAATGCCCAGACCGCCTCCGCAGCCCCTTTCAGCGTCTCTCCATGTTCTTCAAATGCCCGTTTCTGCAAATGTTCCGGTATATACTTCAACATCGGATCCAATCCCACTACGATTGGCGCACCTGTCCGTTCAATGTTCCGAATCAGTTTATCTATCATTTTTACTCCCATCTGTCTGCTTCAGCAGACGCCCAAATTCAATCGTTGTTCAAAATTAAAGCGTCTTGTCCTTTAAATCGCGCAGCACGAACTGATTTTCAATATAATCCTCGAACTGTTCTCTTTTTACCCATTCGTACTCGCCGTACTCCTCAGGCAGAATGATATGCTTCTCTTCTTCTTCCGGAACGGAACAGATATAAGCGATGCCGACACAATGCGTATCGCCGAGCATGCTGGACCATGTATATTCTATTTTCTCGATTTTACCGTCAATGGATAAAAGTTCCTGAATCGCCCGGAGAACAGCCTCGTCCGGTGCCTCCCCGTGATTGACTTCCGTGTCGATGAATTCCCATATGTAAGGTTCCGGAATGTGGTCATCCACCCATCTTTTTACCAACAGATATCTGTCATCCTTCTTAATGATTCCTTTCACGCGTAAAAAAGTTTTTCCCATAATCTACTCCCAGCCTTTCTCCGCACCTCGTCCGGATGCGAATACCACTTTTACAAAATAATCATCTTATTACTTCAAATCCTACTAGATATAGTACCATTGCCATCTACCGCTTGTCAACAAACATCCTTATCTGGTCTTCAGGAACTGATACTCCCTCTGCGCGGCGGCATCATCAGGATAAGATTTCAGGTAATCGCTCATCAGAGCCGCCGCCGTCTTGTAGTCTTTCATATATTCATATGCAACGATTTCATTGAACTTCAATATCTGCATCATATCATTGCCTTCGATATTCATCGCGGACTGAAAAGCCATCAGCGCCAGTTCATATTCACCCATCTGCATCCGGCACAGACCAAGCTGGTTATAGATTTCCGGCTGGCTCTGGTCATTTAGCGTATAATCGTTATAAATACTGGAAGCATAATTATAATCGCCCAATGCTTCATAAGTTCTTCCAAGATACAGAGATGCCTCGTAATTGGCAGAAATCTTCACTTTGGAAAGATAGTTTTTGGCATTTTCGTAGTCTTCCAGATAATAATAAATACGCCCCATGTCATAATCGGAAATCGTCTTTTCATTATCAGCAATGACCTGTGCAAAATATTCCCTGCCGACATCTTTATAACCGTTATCGACCAATGCAATGTAGATTTGAATCAGCCTGTCGTAGTTCTGTGCATCCATGGAAACTGCCTGGTCAAAATCCAGTTTGGCACCTTCAAAATTCCCGGTATACAGCTTCACACAGCCCCTCAGATAATAAGCTTCCACTTCCTTCGGACGCAGAGACAGGATGGCATCGTATGCACTGATTGCAGCCTCCGCCTGACCGTTTCTGAAATATGCCGTAGCCAGATAGTAATTCATATCATAATCCATATCTTCCGGGATTCCGTCGCTCAGCTGCAACGCCCTTTCCAAATAAGAGATGGCATCTTCGTATTGCGACAATCCCATATAAGCAAGGCCCATTCCACGGCAGAGCAGCCTCTCGTCTTCATTTGCCGCCAGCGCGGCATCAAAATACTGGAGCGCAGCATCATACTCCAAACGCTGGACCGCAGCCATACCTTCGCTGACATTATCTGTTTTCTCTTTCGCGCCGCATCCTGCACACAAGAGCAGCATGACGGCAGCAACCGTCATTAATCCTTTTTTCTTCATTCCTGTAACCATGCTCTTTTCTCTGTCTGCAAATTCATTTTTCAATTTATTCTACCATATTCGTTTCTTCCCGCCAACGGCTAAATCAAATTTCCACAGACCAGATCCTTCAGAATCCCGAAGAACTCCCTCACCATATTATTCAACTGAAAATAGATATTGGACGGAGCGGCGATTCCGCAGACATTCCGGATTCCCTGATGTTTTGCCAGGTGAACTCCTCTGAAAACATGAAAATTATTCGTTACGATTCCCACACGGTCCTTCTCCATATCCAGAAATACCGAACTGAACGCGATATTCTCCGAAGTATCCGTCGATTTATCCTCCATGATGATCCGTTCTTCCGCAATCCCTTTTTCCACGAGATAATCATACATTCCCTGCGCTTCGCTGTGCGGCTCGTTCGCTCCCTGTCCGCCGGAAACGATACAGAGCGTATTTTCATTTTCCACCAGATAATCGTACGCTGTATCCAGTCGGAATTTCAACGCCGCCGAAGGTCCTTTCTCCTTCACCTGGGCGCCGAGCACGATGAGATAGTCGAGATTCGGCTCCCCCTTTGCGCGGTAAGAACTGATAATGCAGCCTTCCACGATGATAAATGAGAGCACGCCCAGCACGATCACAATCGTAATGACTCTCTGCAGGCCATGCGGCAGCTTTGACCACATATGAAAATGCAGAAAGGCGGTAAGTCCCAGAAAAAAGCAGCCTCCCATCCCCCATATCAGATAAAACCTGGTTCCGGTTTTAATGCTGTAAACTAGAAAGCAGTAGCCAAAGCAGAACAGACTGCATAAAATACTGAAAATTTCTTTCTTCATGTTCTTCCTAAAAACCTTTCTCCTTTAAGTCTTTTACGAGATTTACATAAAATTCCCTCACATCAAATCCCATGATATTTTCTCTGTTCAGATCAATCATATCACCATGGGAAATTCCCCTGTTTCCTTTCGGCCGCAGTATCGCATGGACATCGCCCCATAAGGCGGAATCAATAGAAACCAGACCGTCATTCTCTCCATCGAAATGTTTTACCAGATAATAAGAGACATTTAACGGAAACCGGCCGCTCTGCGCCTTTGGCATAGCGGTAGCCACGCTCTGATAATAAACAGCTCCGCAATCGGGCAGATTTCCATTCCTTTCGAGACATGCCTTCGCAGTCAGATCTGTTACAGCGCCCAGAAAATCCGGCGAGACATCGCCTAACCGGCGCAATGTCCCATTATACCGTGCTGCCAGAAAATTCCGCAGCCCGGCCGGTGCTTTTTCCAGAAGATAGTCTGCAAAAAAGCAGCCTCTGTGCGGTGTGTTGATCGTCGTAAGAGATGCCGCATATTTTGCTGCGCCGCATTTGGCAATAGCATACCGCGCATCCAGTCCGCCTTTGGAATGAGCGATAATATTGACTTTGCCGCATCCCGTCTCTTCAACAAGCCGTCGGATGCGTTCCGCCAGTTCCTGACCACAGGAAGCCACTGAAGCCGCTGACTGTTGATTCCCGTAATAAACGACCGCGCCGTTACGCATCAGTTCTTTCGGGATTCTCCCCCAGTAATTCAGGAACCGGAAATCCCGGAAGAACACGCCATGCACCATCAGGAGCGGATATTTCGTATGGCAGCATTCGCTTTCCTTCCGCACGGCATTCAGTTCTTCTTTTTCCAGTTCCGTTTCATACTCCTGCACCGCAAGCCGATATAATCTGTAAAAAAGGAACAGATTCACAAGGGGGATCCACCAGCACAGGCATAGCAGCACGCGATAGCGAATCCCCATCTGTACGGAAGATACCATCAGCCGCAGGCAGCCATTCAATAACAGAATCCCTTCTCCGCACAGCCAAAGCAGAAGCGACAGAAGATAAAGCAGAATCCTTCCTGCCGTCCAGCCGGATATCGCATGAAAACTCCAGAACTGCCAAAGCAGCCCGAATAAGAAGGTCAGCCCTGTATACAGCACCAGTGCACATCCTCTGCCAAGCTGCTTTAACCGCTTTGTATCCATGGGACTACTGCCGATATCTCCTGTCGGAGGCATGATATTCTCATACATGAAAAAAAGGATGGCGGCAGTCGTCAACAATACCGCCCCTATGCCGCCAGTCTGCGTTACCAACAGGATTCCCGCCATATTCATACTGGCCGTAAGCATAAAAATCCGGAATACTCTTTTTATTCGCTGTATCATAATTTTCGATTCTCCACCTGCCCTGTCTCAAAAAACATATGAAGCGCTTCCTCCATCTGCACGGATAGCCCCGCATCGTCGCCGACGTCCTCGTCCTCATCGAATATGCTGTAAGCATAGAGAGAATACATATTGGTATCGTCTTCTGCGAAGTACAGAACCATAACACCCGCGCCATCTTCATCTCTGACAAATGCTTCCATTTTGAGTGTATGTCCCAGAAAGGTCATGCCGATATCATCTATCGTAACATGATATTCACCTTCCTCTTCCGCCATTTCTTCCTCCAACATGCTCACCATTTCATCCATATTCTCAAGGAACATATCTATCATGCCATAGGCTTCGGATGTCTGGGAAACGATCAGGCAGTCCATCGCTGTATCCATATTGCCATTGGGAGCAAAGACCGTATCATAATCATCGCTCATATAATTGTCCCGTTCCCAGCCCTCCGGAAGCGCAAAGGAAATGCAGTCCACCTGAAAGGTTCCGTCGCTCTTTCGATGTCTCGAAGAAGAATCTTCGTTTTCACGTCGTCTTGAAGAGGGCTCATCATCACCGCGCCGTTCCAGTTCGGCGCTTCTTCTCCTGATTTCTTCCTCGGCAGCGGCCCGCGCCGTTTCGGATTTCTTTTCTCCCTGTTCTGCCGTCTGTCTTTCGCCCCGTTCCTCTTCCACCTTCTTTTCGTTCTTTTCCTGCTCGATATGCCTTCTTACTTCCTCGCGCGCCTCTTCCTGTGTCCGGTCAATGACAAAATCCGATGCATCCGGCGTCTGCTTTCCGCAGCCGGCCAGGCCAAATGCCAGACAAATACATAACCCCGCTGCAATACTCCTGCTCTTCATACCCATAAGTCCCCCTCTTCTACATGTGCGAAGAATGCCAGTTCCCGCTTCATTGGAAACTGGCATTCTCTCGCTGATGACCGCTTCTTTTGGCTAATCTTTCAATTTTCCCGTTTCAAAGAACATATCCAGAGCGGCTCTTACATTCGCTTCTGCTTCTTCGCCTTCACCGGCCCAGATGACCGCATAGATCGCATACTGTGAATAACCGCTCTGCGCGATATAGAAGATTCCGGTATCTCCATCGGCCTTCATCTCCATCACAAGCGTCCTTCCAAGGAAAGTTTCACCCGCATCATCTATCACAAGGTCTGTTACATCTTCGCCGAGAACTTCTTCAAAATAACTTTGTGTATATTCCAGATCGGACAGCATTTCATCAATGACACCTTCATCGTAGGAATAATCCTCCTCAATTGAAATATATCCGTATCCTCCTATCGCATCGCCTTTCGGTGCAAATACCGCTTCGCTGTAGGAACTTTCATCTTCGTCTTTCTCCCAGCCTTCCGGAAGTTCAAATGTCATAAAGCCCAGATTGAAAGCATCCGCATTATATTCGTCGCTGTTCTCAAATTCTGTCCGCTTTGCCTCTGCAAAAGAATCATCCCATCCGATATCGATCTGATAAAAAGACTCCAGTTCGGCCACAAGATCTTTTGTCTTACCTGTCGTATCATCCGCTACAATACAGATATCAACAAGTCCCATGACATTGTCGCCCATTTCCTTTAAATAAAAGACCTGATAATACGGCGCATAACTATCGTCATAGGAATCGAACTGCATATATGTAACGACACACATTGCAGCGTCTTTGCCGATCTCCTCTACTTCGCCGATTTCGATACCGTAAAGATAAGTAGAATAAGACATTTCACTTTCTATATACGTTTCCAGATTTTCACCCACCGTATAATCTGCAGCATTATACTGAATATACGGATCAATATCTACATCTACCACAACCCCCATGCGCTCACTCGTTGCATAAGAACCGGAAACACTCGGATAATCTCCATCCGGTACGAAAACAGATAACGTCTTTTTATCGCCCGACTTGGTGTTAGATGTGGATACCAGTTCTTCCATCAAATATTCAAATCCATCATATCCTTTTGCCTCGTCGGAACCAAAAACAACGCCGCTCACTGCTTTTGTCTCTTCCTCTGCCTCTTCCGGCTCCTTCGATTCTTCGTTTTCATCTTCCGCTTCTTCAGCGACATCTTCTGTGTCGGTATCATCCTCTGTTGCCTGTGCTCTGTTCTTCGTCAGATCAGAGGCACTTGGCTCCTTGCCGCCGCAAGCTGTCAGACCGGATAACATAGCTGAAATTAACAATGCAGTGATTATCTTATTTTTCATTCGTTCTCTCCCTCATTATTTTTGTTTCCTAAATACTTGTTCAATATGCGCATACATTCTCTTACATCGATAGGCTTTGCAATATGAGCAACCATACCGCATTCCAGGCAGCGTTGTGCATCATCGGAAAAGGCATCCGCCGTCATCGCAATGATGGGCAGGTCTTTATCCTCCCGCTCCAGCGCCTTGATCGCTCTTGTCGCATCGTAGCCATCCATGACGGGCATCCGGATATCCATCAGAATCGCATCATAATACCCGATTTCGGAATTGTCGAACATCTCAAGACATTCTCTACCGTTGACAGCCCTGTGCAGTTCCACTCCCGTTATGGAAAGAATCTCACTTGCTACTTCCCAGTTCAGGTCGATATCCTCTGCCAGAAGAATCCGTTTTCCGGTAAGGTCCGCTTCCAGCATGGCATCCTGTTCCTGACTGCTGTCATAAGTATCCATATACTGTTTCAGACGATGGTATAAGGTGGACTTGAACAGCGGTTTGGAAATAAAGCCTTCTATCATGGATTCATCTACCGCAGCCTCCATATCGCTCCAGTCATAAGCTGAAATCAGGAAAATCGGAATATCCAATCCGACTCTTTTCCGAATCTCCCGTATCGTCTCGACACCATCCATACCCGGCATTTTCCAGTCTATCAGGACAAACTTATAATCGTCATTCCGTTTATGCCGTTTTTCGATCATCTCGATTGCCGTCATACCATTCTGCGTCCATTCGGCATGGGTACCGAGTTCTTCCAGATTATCCACGGCGCTTTCACACAGATCACGGTTATCATCCACGACCAGAATATTCCAGGGCGGCAGCTTCATTCCATCGATATCGGCATCCGACTTCTGCAGGTTCAGGATAACATGGAACGTACTTCCTTTCCCCTGCTCGCTTTGAAGTTCGATTGTTCCGCCCATCAGATCCACGATCTTTTTGGCGATGGATGTACCAAGACCGCTTCCCGTAATGTAGCGTACCTGTTCCGTCTCTTCCCGCGCAAAAGTATCCCATATCTTTGCCTGGAATTCCGGTGACATACCGATTCCCGTATCCTTTACAAGGAAATGCGTCTGTATCATATCGACATTACTTTCTCCGTCCAGCTGCACCTGATACATATAGACATCGACCCGTCCGCCTTCCGGTGTGAATTTTATCGCATTGGAAAGCAGATTGAGCAGCACCTGATTCAACCGCACATTATCACAGATAACATCTTCTGAAAGAATATTCCGGATAAATATGTCGAAAACCTGGTTTTTCGCGCTCACCTGCGGCTGAATGATATTGACAAGATCATCCATTTGTTCACGCAGAGAGACAGGCACCATATTTAACACCATCTTGCCGCTGTCGATTTTGGACATATCCAGCACATCGTTGATCAGACCAAGCAAATGCTTGCTGGAAAGGCTTATCTTCCGCAGGCAGTCATCCACTCTTTCCTTATCATTGATATTCTTCTGCGCGATTCCCGTCATGCCGATAATAGCATTCATCGGCGTCCGGATATCATGGCTCATGCTGGCAAGGAAATCACTTTTGGCCATATTCGCGTGAACCGCTTCCTGCCTCGCCTTCGTCAGTTCATCAATCTGCCTGACCGACAGCCGGTAATACAACAGGAAGATAATCGCCATCGCAACAAAGATGATCAGCATAGAAGCGAATGTCACCCATACCCTGACCACAGCCAGGTCGGAAACCGATTTCGTCATAAAATCAAGCGGCATGGCACAGATCAGATACCAGTTGGAATTTCCGGGAAGTCTGGAACAATGTATCTGCATCCCTTCTCCCTCTACCATCGCACTCGCAAAATAGACCTCGCCATTCTGCATCGCATCAGAAATTTCCTGTACATAATCCGCGGGTTCCTTTCCCTCAAACGGCGCATAAGTCTCCATAATACGCTGAAAATAACTTTCTCTGTAAGCGCCTTTATTTCGGATGACAAACTTCCCGTTAATATCGATAATATGATAATATACATCGGAATCTTCTCCTGCCAGGAAAAGCGCATCATTCAGGTAGTCCATAGGAAAACCTGCGAGCAGAGCAATACTCTTCCCACCATCCTTCATCGGATATTCTGCCTTTAGACCCAATAACAGAACCCTATCGCCGTTCTCCGTCTCGGCTTCCGCTATAATACTACCGTCCGAGAGCAAATGACCGACCATATACTGATCATCCAACAAACGCAATTCATCACCATAGATGACTTCCGAATTCCCATCTCCCCCATAAAGCGCCAGATAGTTGAAATCACGCACCTGTGCGCTCGTCTCAAGTTCCTCCAGCAATTCCTCTCCATAGACTACGTCTTCCGGCGGAGTACGCTTGATGATTCCGTCAACCTGTGACAGACGAAGATCAATAATCGACTGAAACTTCTGCTGTACCTGAAGGCTCATTTCAGACATATAAGTATGGCTGATTTCCGTGACCGATTCTTCCGTTTTCACCGACATAAATAAGGTAAGTGCAATAAAGACTCCGATACTGACAATTACGACGCTGATAATGCTGCTCCTGAAAAAATTAATTGTCCTTTTATCCATCTTACTTCTCCATTCAATCAGAAACTACTCTTATCCATTCTCGCTGTGCTTCGCAATACATGCAATAATCTCTTCCTGTATGGGCAGAACCTGCTCCAGAACCGGTCTTGCTTCTTCCGGTTTTCCAGCTCTCAATAAATCAACGACCTTTGTATAAGCCTCATATACGGGCGTAATTGACAGATTTCCTGAAACGCCTTTGATCGCATGCGCTTTCTCTATCGTTTCGTTATAATCCGTACCGTCAAAATCTGCTCCGACATGATATGTATTAATCGATTTCGTAAAAGAGCCAAGTAATTTCGTATATAATTTCTCATTTCCGTTAATGCGCTTCAGGCCACCATCAACGTCTACACCCAGCTCCTTCAGTTCTTCAAACAAACTCATACATCATTTCCCCCTTTTCCTGTTTTCTTTATCATATTAATAACTATGCCTTTCTCAACCTGCGATATTTGCGCTGCAGGCCAAATCCGTGTGTGAAATCTAAGTTCACACTATTCATATTACTATGTTTTCTCCCAAATTACAAGTTCCGGCACAGAAACTTTCATTTCTGTGCCGGAATCATCACTTGTCTGTTTCTTTATATCAATATTTTCCGAAGTCATCTCCAAGAGAAATGACCTGCTCATTTGCTCCCGATGAAGGTGTGAAAGAACCGCTGCTTCTAAAAGAAGAAGCGCTGCTTCCTGAACCCAGATTGTAAATAGCGAGCATCTCTCTCATTCTGGAAGCCTGGTTGGACAACTCTTCGCTGGCAGCCGCACACTGTTCGCTCGTAGCGGAGTTGGTCTGTACGACCTGCGATACCTGTGTGATTGCCTGTTCGATCTGTGCCACCGCTGTTGCCTGATAGTTGGAAGATTCCGCAATGCCGTTGATGATCATTTCGCTGTCCTGTACGACCTTGGTAATCTCTTCCATAGCATGAGAGGTATCGTCTACGATCTTGGAACCGGAGCTTACCTTTTCGATAGAATCTTCGATCAGATCCGCTGTCTCTGCCGATGCAGCCGCACTCTTCGCCGCAAGGCTTCTTACTTCTTCAGCTACGACTGCAAAGCCCTTACCTGCCTCACCTGCTCTTGCCGCCTCAACAGCTGCATTCAACGCAAGAATATTGGTCTGGAATGCGATATCATCAATCGTCTTAATGATCTTGGAGATATTTTCAGATGATTTATTGATATCCTGCATCGCTGCCATCGTATCCTGCATCTGCCTGTTACCCTTCTGTACATCTTCAATTGCTCTTGCAACAAGGGAAGCAGCCTCATTTGCCTGTTCTGCGTTCTGTTTGGTCTTATCAGCGATTTCGTCAATGGATGCCGTAATCTGCTGAATAGCGCTTGCCTGCTCGGTAGAGCCCTGTGCCAGTGCCTGACTTGCACTTGCTACCTGTGAAGAACTGATTGTTACCTGAGAACCTGCCTCTGAGATATTGCCCAGCGCATTGAGGTTATCCTCTACAAGTTTCTTCAGGGAATTGCCTAATACATCCTCCGAAGAAGCCGGTTTCACGCTTACTGTCAGATTACCGTTCGCTACTTCCTCAGCGATATTTGCCTGATATTTGATGTTGTCGATTACTTTTGTATATTCATCTACCAACTCACCAAATTCATCATTCGAATACTTGGTCATTTCAATATTATTGACACGTCCCAATGCGATTTCTTTTGCAGCATCGGAAAGCTGTCTTACGGAACGTGCGATTGTTTTGATCAGTGTTGTTGAAATCGTAATGGTAATGATAACGGAGACGATCAGCAGTCCCACGCTGATTCCGCTCGACATATTCATCGTGTTCCGCAGCGTTGCGATTCGTTCATTCTTACCGGTCTCAACATACTCGCTCAACTGATTGCCATATTCCTCCAAAGTTGCAATTCTGTTATCTTTACCTGTATTAACGAATTGTGTCAGTTTATTAAGTTCCGCTTCATCCAGGCCCTCTATTGAACGCAGTTCCTCAATAATTTCCGTTGCACTGTCCTCATTCAATGTACTGATGGAGTCAACCAACTGCTGCAACCCGTTCTTAATCCCTATTGCGCCGTCTTCATTCATTGTGCTGATAGTGCTTACTGCGTAGTTTGTAATCCAAACGCCTACCAGTACATTAATAATTGTAAGCAGAACGGGAATCGAAAAACCCGCTATCAATTTTGTTCTTATCTTCATGTTTTTTAACATCTCTTATACCTCTCATTCTTCATCATTATTCATTTCATTTGCCTGTTCCACAACTGATAAATCGTCATCATTTAACAACTTGTCGGGGTCTAACAGCAGTTTGACCGTGTCTCCGACTTTACCGATACCATAAACATATTTATTATGCGCTTTATCGGCACGTCCGACACTCGGCGGAGGCAGGATATTATCTTCTTTGATTTCAACGACTTCCGCTATCTTTTCAACGATCAGGCCTACCATCATAGACTTAATGTTAATGACGATGATACAGGTCCTGTCATTGTACTCAAACGGTTCCTGCTTGAACCGCAGACGAACATCAACGACCGGAATGACCTTTCCTCTCAGGTTGATTAGACCTTTGATATAATCCTCTGTTTCGGGAATCGCCGTAATCGCCTGCAGCTGGATGATCTCGTTTACATACTGGATTTCCAGTCCGAAATACTCGTTTCCGGACTTAAAAGTCATGTACTTTCCCCTTTGCGTATCATGCTCATTAGAAGCGGCATTTTCTCCATCTACCTGTCTCTTCAATTCGCTCATATTCTCCATGCAACATCCGTTCCTTTCTGTTTAATTTATTCTATCAATCCCGGGGCATCCAATATCAAAGCAATGCTTCCGTCACCGAGCTGTGTACAGCCGGATAGACCCTTGACTTTCTTAATATAGGAGGGAATCGGTTTTACCACGATTTCCTGTTCGCCAATCAGCCTATCGACAAGGAGACAGACTTTCTTATCTTCCACCTCAAGAATTAACATAACCCCCTCTTCCACAGATTCTTTATATTCTTTCAGACCATACCACCGGCCAAGTCTGAGAACCGGGAAACACTCTCCGCGAATCATAATATATTCATCACCGTTCGGCTCATGAATCATCATATCTTCCTTCACGCGGACAAATTCCTTGATCGCTCCTGTCTCCATAACAAAGGAAGACTGACCGATCTCCATGACAATACCATCGATGATTGCAAGCGTCAAAGGAATCTTCAGACTCATGATCGAGCCAAATCCTTTTTTACTTTCAATCTCCAAAGAACCGCCGATTGCCTGAATATTCTGAACAACAACATCCATGCCGACACCACGGCCTGAATATTCCGTAACTACTTCGTTCGTAGAAAAACCGGGAAGCGTGATCAACTGGAATACCTCTTTATCCGAATAAGCGCTGTCCGGCTTACTCTCGTCCAGAAGTCCCTGTTTTCTCGCTTTGGCCATGATCTTATCTCTGTCAAGTCCGCTGCCGTCATCTTCTACACTGATCCATACCTTGCCGGCTTCCGTTTTCGCGGATAAAGTAACTCTTCCCTTCTCCGACTTACCGCTGTCACGGCGCTCCTCTTTGGATTCGATACCGTGGTCCACGGAGTTTCTTACGATGTGCATCAGCGGGTCTGAAATATGCTCTACGATATTTTTATCCACTTCCGTCTGGTCACCGACCATAACAAATTCAATATCCTTGCCAAGCTTTCTGGATACATCGAATACGATACGGTTCATCTTCTGGAACGTATTCGTAAGCGGTACCATTCGCATGGACATGATAACATTCTGCAGATCCGTAGATATCTTGGAAAGCTGCGCAGCCGCCTTATTGAAATTATCAAGATTCAATCCGGGCACCTTCAAATCGGAGTTCTGAAGCACAACCGATTCCGAAATAACGAGCTCCCCGATCAATTCCATCAGCTGATCCATCTTGCTTACATTTACATTGATAAAGGAAGCCTTTTCTCCTTTCGGCTTATCCTTGGCCAGTTTCTTCTGCTTTCCGGGCTCCTTGGATTTGATAACGAAATCACCGGGCGCGATCGCCGGTTTTTCCGGTTTCTTCTCTTCCTTCTTAACGTCGGCCTCTCCCGCCTGCGTTCTGGAATCGATTTCTTCCACGCTGGACTCCAGGTCAATCACCGGTGCCGCCGATGCCGCCACAAGATCCTGCTCACTGAAATCAAAGCCCTGTAAGAACTCTTCGGCCTTACACTCATAAACGTCAACTTTCTCGATATCATATCCTACACCGACGATCTTACGGATTTCTTCTTCGCTGGCCTGTGCCTGCAATAGAATCTTGAAACCGTCTTTGATGATTGTTTCCGCTGCATCCGCGTCCGAAATGATATCCTCCGGAGAATACAGAAGATCCTCCGCAATTTCTTTTAAAGCATAAACAATCTTATAGGCATGAACGTTCGCCATTTCTGTTTCCTGGAAAAAGGAAACATAAATCTTATAAAAACGACTTGCGCTTGTTGCCACAGGCGCGATATAGAACTGTTTCGGCTCCTCGTGCTTGTTTTCCGGAACCTCCGCGCCTTTTTTCTTTTTCCCCTTTCCTCCATCGCCGCCTTTGATCTTTTCCAGAAATTCATCCAGCGTTGCGACAATTTCTCCGGCCTGCCCGTCTAACGGGTCTCCGTTTCGGATTTTGTCCATTTCATTCGTGATGAAATCGGCCACTTCCAGCACATGATCCACAAGTTCCAAGTGCGGAACATTTTCAGGATGGGATTCTCTCAAGAAATAGAAAACATCCTCCAATTTGTGTGCCACAGCCGTTATCTCATCGAACATCATGATACCAGAAGAGCCTTTAATGGTATGCATGGTTCTGAAGATTTCGTTGATACTGTCTTCATCAAAGCAATCCGCATCTTTCTGTTCAAGGACCATATCCTGCAGCTGCTCTAACAGCTGGCCGTTCTCGAACAGATACATATCCAACATACCGTCTGTACTAAATTCTTCTGCCATATCGTTCTCCTTTCCTGCATATTTCGGTTAAGTTCTTTTGTCAGACCAAACCAAGTTTTTTTAATGCCTGCTCAAATTTCTCCTGATCTATCGGTTTACCGGAATAAATGGTACATCCCAGTTCAAACGCCATTTTTACATTGGCTTCATCGTTCAGCGCCGTCGTCATGATGACTTTGACTGCCTTATCCTCCGGGATATTCCTTTCCTTCTCCAGATTCCGAATCCCTACAAGCGACTGATAGCCATCCATAACAGGCATCATGATGTCAAGACATATCAAGTCGTAAGGTTCACCGTCTTCCAAAGCCATCATGAAGGCATCTACCGCTTCCATACCGTCCACGGTCACATCGCATTCACCATACTTTGACAGAAAATTTACCATAAATTTTCTTGTGACAAAATCATCTTCGGCTAATAGAATTTTCATACCCTTTCTCCTTTACATATTATTTAATAACGCGTATGTTCTTCCTGCGATATCGCCCAGTTTTTCCTGATACATTACCGCACCCAGATCATAAGCGACCTTAGGCATTCCATAAACAACACAGGTGGACTCATCCTGCCCGATCGTTCTGGCTCCGGCCTGCCTCATGCTGAGGAGTCCCTTGCCGCCGTCACCACCCATGCCGGTCAGTATGATACCGACTGCATCTTTTCCCGCCGCTTTTGCAACCGATTCAAATAATACTTCAACAGACGGACAGTGGCCGTTTACTCTCGGCCCGGCTTTCACTTCCACCTGATAAGAACCGTTAACCTTGATGAGCCGCATATGTCTGTCTCCACCCGGAGCGATGAGCATATGGCCCGGAAGCACCCGGTCCCCGGTCTCCGCCTCCTTGACCTGAATCCTGCACTGGTCATTCAATCTCTTCGCATACATTTCCGTAAATTTAGGCGGCATATGCTGCACACAGACAATACCCGGAATATCTGTCCTGAAATCTTTCACAACGGAATAGATTGCTTCTGTCCCACCGGTGGAAGCGCCGATCGCCACGACCAGATTGCTTCGGTAACTGGACAGATTCTGTTCCTGTTCCTGCTGTTTTACGACCGTCTTTTTAATATTGCTGATCCGGGCAGTCGATGCTATCTTGATCTTCACTAATAATTCGTTTCTAATAAAGTCTTCCAGCTGCGCTCTGCTCGACACCGCCGGCTTTGCCACAAAATCAACAGCCCCTGCATTCATCGCATCGAATACCTTATCGCTCAGGGCGCTGATCACGACTACCGGCAGCGGATACTGAGGAATCAGTTTTCGCAAAAACTCAATACCGCTCATTCGCGGAAGTTCTACATCCAATGTCATGACATCGGGTTTATGTAACAAAATAAGATCTCTTGCCTCGAATGGATCCTTTGCGGTTGCTACGACCCTGATTGCCGGATCTTTGCTCAGATTCTGCACCAGAAGTTCCCTGAATACAATGGAATCCTCTACGATTAACACTTTAATTGGCTGCATAAATTCTAGCCCTCCCTCTTTCTGAATATCGATGGCTGAATGATCTGGAACGGTGTGCTGTTCCTGTCAATTGTCTCCGTTGTTCCAATAAAGAAGTATCCGCCTGGAACCATCGCATCATATACACGCTGAACCAGGTCTCGTTTCGTATTGTCATCAAAATATATCATGACATTACGCAAAAATACCGTATGCAGTTTTTTCTTGAAGGGAAGCGGGTCCATTAGATTGAACTGTCTGAAAATGACTTCCCTCTTCAGTTCATCCGTCACCTGATACTGGCTTCCTCCTGCGACTGACTTGAAGAAATGCCGTTTCCACTGTTCCGGAAGATTTTTAAGCTGCTCCGCGCTGTATATCCCTAACATTGCCTGCTGCAATACCTTTGTGGAAATATCCGTTGCCAGAATTTTCTTATCCCACTGGTCTTTCTCCAGTCCAAAGAAATCCGCCAGAACCATTGCAATCATATACGGCTCTTCTCCCGTAGATGCTGCCCCGCACCAGATGCGCAGGTCCTTGCTTGCCGCTTCCTTTGTTTTCAACCAGGGAAGCACTTCGCTTCTGAAATAGTCAAAATGTTCAAACTCCCGCATGAAATAGGTATGATTTGTTGTCAGGAAATTCACTAAAATTTTTTCCTGTGTACCGGTCTTATCCCGTTCTACTACATCCATGAACTCATGATAATTATTCCAGCCATTCCGCTTCAGATAATTCTGAAGCCTTCCGTTTACAATGACCTTCTTCTGTCCCAGCTCTATTCCGTAGCGCTGCTTCATGAACACAGAAATTCTTTGTAGTTCCTCATCTGTCATCATCATCTTTCCATTCCCCCGAAAAAAAGATTTAGTATAAATATTTTATTATAAAACTCCCTTACAGAATCGCCTCAAGCGATTCTGTTGTGACGGAGAATGGCTCACAGAGACATTCTCCGGTGTGAAGAAGGTTCGCCCGCGAACTGTAGAAGTTCTTAACGATGCGCCCATTGGCGCGAGTTTTAGAACTTCTCTTCACACTTAGCACAGCTGTCTTGAAATCTTACGGCATATTGTATAAATATCGGGATTGAATTTCACACCCGCCTCATCCTTCATGATTGCAAGCGCTTCCTCTCTGCTGTGCGCATTTTTCGCAGTCAGATTCGTATAACGTTCCATAATCGTTACAATCTGGGCCGCAAGCGGAATTTTTTCCCCTTTCAAATGTTCAGGGTACCCGCCGCCATCCCAGTTCTCATGATGGTAACGCGCAATATCAATTGCCGTACTGATAAACTCGTTATAATCATTACTGACATAGAGGTCGCTCAACAGCTGTGCACCGATATTCGTATGATTCTGCCGAATCTCCGTTTCTTCCTCGGACAGGTCTCCTTTTTTCTTTAAAATATCCATCGGGACGCCGATATTGCCGATATCGCAAAGAGGTGTCGCCAGTTCTATCGTATCCACATAACTGTCCGATATCTTATCTTCGAACAGGGGCGAAAGCTGCATGCCCTGTGCCAAAATTCCGCAGTTTCGGCGCAGCCGCTCCATATAATCATTTTCATAATCGCTGTTCTGCAAAGCGATATTTGCCAGTGCATACAGAATGTTCTTTTTCTCCAGTTCCATCTGCCTGAGCTGCTCGCTGACGGAAACCTGAAGCTTTCTGTTCGTTTCCATCAACTCGTTCTTCACTTCATAAAGCCGCAGATGAACACCCACGCGGGCCTGCACTACTTCTGGTATAAAAGGTTTCGTAATATAATCTTCTCCACCGAGCAGAAAACCTTCTACAATATCCATCGGATCGTCGAACGCCGAAATAAAAATAACCGGGATATTAGCCGTTTTCGGATTTTTCTTCAAATGCCTGCATAACTCATAACCATCCATTCCCGGCATGGAAATATCCGTCAAGACCAATCTGGGAGAACACTCCTTTGCCATTTTCAATGCTTCTTCTCCGCTCTCTGCCAGAATGGGGGAGCACCCTAAGTCCTTGATAATTTCCTCCAGGACCAGCCGGTTCGTCTCCACATCATCCACAATGAGTATCCGTTCTCCGTCCAAACGTTCTGCTCCATATCCCATCTATTCCACCTCTTTCCGAAAACCGAAATTTTTTATAAAAAAGTATTTAATTCCTCGTATCCGGCGCTCACTTTCTCATAACTCTCTTTCTGGACCGCCATCTTTAACCGCAGAATAACGCGGCTCACTTCACGCGGCGCATCCTGCGTCAGCTGCCGGATCGTGTCCATGAACATCTCTGCTTTCTCCCAGTTCTCCATCTCCACACAGAGAATCAGTTTCGAAAGGTTCTTTTTCAATGCTTCTTTGTTCTCGGGCGTGCCATACTGCGTCACATGGTCCGAATCATCCTCTTCTGTACCCGGCGCGACCTCGAACAGATATGCGCTGCCGTCATCCGCCGGTGCGACCTCCGTATCTTCTCCTTCGCAGACGCCTACCCAGATAGAGAAAGAAAACGTACTTCCCTTGTTCTTCTCACTCTCCACTTCGATCTTACCGCCCATCAGCTCCACGAGCTGCTTGCAGATATTCAGGCCGAGACCCGTTCCGCCGTACTTTCGGGAAATCGAAGCGTCCACCTGTGAAAAACTCTGGAAAAGCTTATCCTTGTCAGCTTTATCAATACCAATCCCCGTGTCCTTCACAATGAAAAACAACTCTATTTTATCTTTTACTCTCGCCGTTCTGACAACCTCCACGGTAATCTTTCCGACTGCGGTAAATTTCAACGCATTGGACAGCAGATTGTTCAGAATCTGTATGATACGCAGTTCGTCACCGACAACGTACTCCGGTATCTGCGGAGATACCGTCATAAAAAATCCGATACCCTTTTCTGTCAGTTTATTAATATGCTGATTCTTTACATAATCCAGCATACTCCGAAACTGGAACCGGCGCGGCTCCAGTGTGAACTTTCCTGCTTCCAGCTTGGAAAAGTCCAGAATATTATTAATAATTTTATTCATATCGCCACAGCAGCGTTCGATCAGCCGCAGCGCTTTCAATGTCTGTTCGTCCTGCACCGTTTCGAGCAATTCTTTCGTATTGCCGAGAATACCGTTTACCGGTGTCCGCAGTTCATGCGTTACATTCGCAACAAACTCAGATTTGACCTTCAGCGCCTGCTCCGCTTCCTGCTTAACATGGGTAATTTCCCGGTTCAGATATTCTTTCTCCAGAATATCATTGGCCATACAGATATAGGTGTTCTTCCGGTCTTCGCTCTCAATGATCCTTGTTTCCACCGGAAAACAGGTCAGATTCTTTCGATAGGCCACGAGATTACTTAACTCACTGCCGAACAGATACTCCGTTTCAAAGCCATCGCCTGTAGACTTAAAAGCTCCCGGAAAGATATCGCTGATACGCCTGCCGCACAAATCTTCCTCGTACTCCAACTTCTTCTTTGCCGCAGCATTCGCATAAGAAATGATTCCCGTATGGTCAAATATAAAGACCATTTCCAACGCATCTTCTATCGGAAATGCGTGCCCCTCATTCCATTCCATCACAATCCCCCCTGTTCTAACTCAACCTGCGAGTTTGGGCGCAAGCACAAACTTGCGGTTGAAAAATCTCTGATTTTTCAACCTATCCTCCCCAGATATGTTGAGAGGCAGCAAAAAATATCATAAGTATTTTGCTGCCTACAATTTTTTTATGAAAAATCAAACATCTTTATTACTTCAACAATATTGAAGAAGTCTTCCTTTGCAAGCGCAAAACATTCCAGTACATCCGGGGAGAACTGACCGCACTCTCCATTCATGATCATATCATATGCCATACCATTCGCATATGCACTCTTATATACTCTGGGGCTTACCAGTGCATCATATACATCCGCAATGGCAACGACCTGCGTATAAATCGGAATCTCGTCACCTACGAGATGATCCGGGTATCCCTTGCCATCCCATCTTTCATGATGATAACGGCAGATATCATAAGCATAACGATAGAACTCACTGGTCTGATCCTTATAAGATTTCTCCAATATTTCACAGCCGATCGTCGTATGCGTTTTCATGACTTCAAACTCTTCCGATGTCAGACGGCCCGGTTTCAAAAGAATCGCATCCGGGATACCGATCTTACCGATATCGTGCAGCGCTGACGCTCTGGAAATCTCATCGATCTGCTCCTGCGTGATACCATATTTCGGGAAATATTTCATAAGATACTTCAACATGATCCTTGTAAAATACTTGATCCGTCTCGTATGCTCGCCTGTTTCCGCGCTTCTTGCTTCTACAACAGAACTGAGCGTATCGATCATGAACTCAGAATTTTCACGGATTTTCCGTTCCTGCTCCCTGATTTCCGCTTCCTGTTCTTTTAAGCGGACTTCCATGTTATACTTATGCTGGTACAAATCTACAATATTCTTGCTTCTTCTTTTTACAATATGAGGGTAAAAAGGTTTATGTATAACATCTGCCACGCCATAAGAATATGCCTGATCTTCACTATCCAGCGCGTCCTCGCTCGTGATCAGGATGACCGGAATGTCATTCAGCATATTCTGGCCGTGCATGTACTCCAGCACACCAAAACCATCCATGATCGGCATTACGATATCAAGCAGAACAAGTACAATGCGGTCGTTGCTCTTTAACTTTGCAACGGCATCTTCGCCGTTATCAGCTTCGAGCAGTTCGTATTTGCCGTCCTTGAACATTTCTTTCAAGATCTCTCTGTTTACTTCCTCATCGTCAACAATTAAAATCTGCTGTTTTAATTTTTCCATCTCCTGTTCCATGGCCATCTCCTGTCTTATTTCTTCTCAAATAATCGTCATGATATTAATATCCGTATAACAAGGGCTTAGAATCCCTATTTTTGACGATTTCCCTATCACATCTAAAATACCATTTTTCAGTCAGGATTGTCAATAAAAAGACATGAAAATTCCCAGAAAATTATGGCAGGACACAATCAGCGTTCATCGATACAGAACATAATCCTGCATTTCATGCTTGAAACCGCTTACAGAAAGCGCTTCCACCGCATCCTCCGGATAATCCGTTACAACAATCCGTTTTCTGCCTGCATAGACTCTTCCTTTCTGAAAATCTTCCGCAAAAAGACACATGGCTTCTTTCAGACATTCCATATCAAAGACCCGCAGCGCTTTTCCCTGTCGCTCAAACAGCGCCGCCGGCAGGCCGCTTCTGAATGCGGCCGCCGTTCCCGGAACGTTGGTAAATGCCATTCCCTGCTCATGCGGCAGAAGTTTTCCCCATGGCTGCATGGGATCTGCTGCATTGAGCCAGACCAGTTCTTCTCCCGGATTTTTGAGCCGTGCCGTTACCGCCTCAAAATCTTCTTTTCGAATGAACTGCGCCCCGGAAAGCCCCTCTACGAAATATCCTCTCCTGACCTGCCCGGTATACTCCTGCACGCGCAGAAGCGACAACGCCTCCTGCCAGGACATCCCGTAAGCGGCCGCCGTTTCTCTGCAAAGAATCAGATACCGGTCAAAACACGCTGTCATATGCTCCTGTACCGTCAGCGGGCGAAGCGGCCTCACCAGATCAAAACGTCCTGTATAAAACGCCTTCACACGCGCTCCCACCCGCTGTCTTGCCGCAGATTTCTCAAGTTTCTTCCGATTCAGCAAAAGTCTTACCGGTGCAAAACTGTCAGCATTCACGATGCCTTTTTCCATCAAAGAAAACAGTATTTCATGGGGCGGCTCTCCGTCCAGCGCTCCGCCAAGCGTCTGTATGAAACTGGCTCCCCGCCTGAAAAGTATCTCCACTAACCGTCTTTCTTTCTCTGTAAGTATCTCCACAGGCGTTTCTTTCGTTCCTTCAGAAAATATTTCCGGCTCCCTGTTCCAGTCAATCCGTTCCGTACTTTCCAGACGGAGTCTGCCGCCCTTTTCCATATACCAGAAATATTCTCCGGTGGAAAGAATCTCATCCAACAGCTTTTCCTTATAGTTCTTTACCCTTCCGGGAAGCAGAAAATCTTCCAGGGCAGCGGCAGGCAAGGCAATTCCCGTAAGCGCAGAAAGCGCTGCCCGCAGACCGTCTTCCAGCGGCGCCGTCTGTCGGATGCGTGAAATCAGGAGTGCGGCGTAAGCTCCCGCCTTACAGGTGGTAATCTCCTCCCTGCGGTTCTTCAAAGTCCGTACTCTCGCCCGCTTATATAATGCCGCATGATAATAAACGCCGTCCTGTTCGACAATTTCCTTCCGCTCACACAATTCTGCCAATACGGCCAGAACATCCGCTTCCCGCCATCCGTAACGCTGTGCAGTCTGCACCGCGCTTGCCCCGCCGCGGTAACGCAGCATCCTGCGGACGATGTGCAGTACGGCATCCCGGCCGTTCGTTTCCGATTCCATCTCCGCAAAAGCCGCCTGATATTCCGCTTCCTGTTCCGCCGCAATCCAGAGACCCTGTTCCAGATAGACTGCCCGGCCTTCTTCCGCGAGTTTTTCCAGCCATTCTGCAAGGATATTTTCCGCCGGGTGTTCCCCTGTCGGGATATTTTTCACCGGAATGTCCAGTTCTCCCGCTGCCAGATCCCCTTCCGTCATCAGCAGAGAGTGCAGCTGTCTCTCGTCCTCCGGCAGCTTTTCCCGCTCCTGCGTCCGAAGAAGTTCTTTTTCTCCCGGAAGAATCAGTTCTTTCTCCTGCTGCAGGGCTTCTTCCACCGCCGCATGGATTTTCCGGGGTGTCGGCGCATAGTCATACATGACGGCGGCTTCCTGTGCCCATTGCAGCGGCAGAGACATGGGGGAAGGCGTATCCGTATAAATTTCCCGCACCGTGACCAGTCCTGAGCGAATCCCGCAAAGCAGTTCTCTGACACCTTCCACATCCCATAACTGACGCATACACTCCTGCCGTGTTTCACGAATGAGCGGGTGGTCCTTTTCCCCAATGACCTGTTCCATCATCTCTGCGCTCCGTATCCGCTGCATCCACAAGGGCTGCCTGCCGTTCTTCCGTATCCCCATCATCAGCGCCCGTCCGCAGTTATGACGGAAAGCCACATTAAAAAGAGGCGTTTCCGGAAGCAGCGCCGCCAGAACCGGTTCCGCCAGTTCGGGCTGCAGCCTGTTAAGCAGTCTTTCCGGCAACGGTTTATCTCCATAGGAATACAGCAGAAAGCCGTCTTCCTCATCCACACTGCCCGCCTCAATTCCCATCTCGCTTCGGACAAGCTGTGCGGCGAGCATGGAAAGCGGCGCATTGATGCGCCTCCCGAAAACGGAATGGAACATGAGCTGGCTGTTGCCGGACTGGTCTTTAAAATGCTCCGCAATGATCGTTTTATCGTCCGGCAGCACACCGGTCACTTCCATCTGTCTTTTCAGATACCCGGATGCAAGCATGGACGCCGACTCGTCAAGACCGAGCCTGTCAAGCGCCGCTTCCAGCCTGCCGCTTTCTTCCGCTTCCTGCAGAGAACGCAGAATACGGCCGAAAGCCTCTCCTGTCTCTTTCCCCCGGCCTTTCAGTTCTCCCTTCCAGAAAGGAAGCCTCGCGCCTTCGACGGGAGCCTGTGTCACCGTTACCGTATCCCGCCCGATATGGACGACTTTCCATCCAAAAGAGCCGAGAATAAACCGGTCTCCCTTCTGGGTCTCGTAAACGAACTCTTCATCCGCCTCGCCTACCTTTACCCCTTCTTCCGTCCTGACCGTATAAAGGCCCTTGTCCGGAATCGTCCCGCCTGCGGAAACGGCCAGCATTCTGCTGTAACCGTCTCCTTCCACTTTCTCATGGAGCCTGTCATACAGAACTCTGGGCCTGACCGGAACGTCCCGCTTATGCTCATAATCTCCCGCCAGCATTTCCAGTACGGATTTCACGTCCTCCTTCGTTACCTGACGGAAAGGCCATGCTCTGGGCAGAATCTCCATGACCTCATCGAGCGTATAACTCCTGAATGCCGCCATCGAAACAAGATGCTGCGCCAGCACGTCCAGACACCCCTCCGGCGGATTCACCTTCTCCACGCAGCCTTCCCGCGCAAGTTCGGAAGTCATGCCGCACAGAACGCTCTCCGCCGCCGTCCTCGGAAACAGGTACATAACGCTCGTGCGGAAGGGATTGTGTCCCGCACGTCCAAGTCTCTGCATCGTACCGGAAATCGTACGCGGACACCCTACCTGAAGCACCTGGTCGATCTCGCCCACATCGATACCAAGTTCCATCGACGAAGTGGCACACAACAGCCGCAGCCTGCCTTCCCGCAAAAGCTGCTCCGTTTCCTGACGCTGCTCTTTGGAAAGACTGCCGTGATGAACACGGGCAAAATCTTCTCCGCCCAACAAGTTAACATAATACGACAATTTTTCCGCATACCGCCTTCCCTCAACGAAGGCGATCACGCTCCTTTTTCCCTGACAATACCGGTATACCAGCTCAGAAAGTTCCTGCCAGACAGGGTCCTTTCTTTTTTTGCTCAAATCCACATAGGAACCCAGTATCTGAAGTTCGACTTTTTTTTCCATGGACGGCGCCACGATTTCTACCGGTTCCGGTGCCAGATAGGCCGCGGCGTCGGCAAGCGGGGATATGGTCGCGGACAGACCGATGCGCTGAAGCGGCTCCCCGCATAAAGCATCCAGCCTCGCCAGCGACAGCATCAAATGCGCACCCCTTTTGGTATCGATCAGGGCATGGAGTTCGTCCAGAATGATCGCTTTTGCCGTACAGAGCATGTTCTGGCCGGTCTTACTGGTAAGCAGTAAATAAAGGGACTCCGGCGTCGTGATCAGAATGTGCGGCGGCTTTCTGAGCATCTGCTGCCGCTCCCCTGCCGTCGTATCTCCGGTGCGGATTGCCGTCGTTACCAGCCCTTCTCCGCCGATCCCGACAAGCGGTCTCTTCAGATTCTCCCGGATATCGGCCGCCAGCGATTTGAGCGGCGACACATAAATAAGCTGCAGTTCCTGCTTTAAACAGCCCGCTGCAGCTAGATTTTTCATCCTATTCAAAAATACAAGAAATGCGGAAAGCGTCTTTCCCGTTCCCGTAGGCGCGGAAACCAGTACATGCGAACCGGATGCGATGGCGGGCCATGCCGCCTCCTGCACTAAGGTCGGCCCGCCAAGCGTTTCCCGGAACCATTCGGCTGTCTCCGTGTCAAATAACCGTAAACAATCTTCCATACCGATGTCCTTCTCATCCCAAAATTTCGCGCAGGACGCCAAAGAGGACTTCAATATCGATCGGTTTCGCGATGTGTCCGTTCATACCGCTCTTTAACGCTTCCTGTTTATCCTCTTCAAAAGCATTGGCAGTCATCGCAACGATCGGTATGGTCGCCAGTTCTTTATTTTCCAATACACGAATCGACTTCGTCGCCTCATAACCGTTCATCACCGGCATCTGAACATCCATCAGGATTACCTGATAATAACCCGGCTCGGATTTTTGCAGCATATCCACGGCAATCTGACCATTTCCGGCAATTTCCACTTCAAATCCGGCATCGCCCAGAATCGTAGCCGCGATCTCCTGATTCAGTTCCACATCCTCCGCCAGCAGAATACGGCCTGTATGGACTTCCGCAAGCTGTTCCTTCGAATCCTGGAGTTCTCCCCGCTCCGAATATATTCTGGCCCCGGTATTTATACGGAAGGTAAAGGAAACCGTAAATTCGGAACCGACACCCTTTTCACTTTTTACCGAAATGCTTCCTCCCATCATTTCGACAATATTCTTGGTAATCGCCATGCCAAGTCCGGTTCCCTGAATGCCGCTGATCGTACTGTTCTCCTCTCTTTTAAAAGGTTCAAAGATCTGTGCGACAAAACTTTCGCTCATGCCGAGCCCGGTATCTCTGATGATAAACTCATAATCCGCATAATCTTTCATCGTTCCAGGCGTCTCCGTAACCTTCACATAAATGCTGCCGCCGTTCTCCGTATACTTTACAGCATTGCTCAGCAGATTCAAAAGCACCTGGTCAAGACGCAGCTTATCGCAGTAAATTTCCTCATCTGTAACATTCACGGATTCCATCTGCAGGGAAAGCTGCTTCGCATCGGCATCTGCCTGGATGATATTCTGCAAGCCGCTCATAATTTCCGGAAGACTGCATACTTTCTCTTCGATGTGCATCTTACCGCTTTCGATATGGCTCATATCCAGCACATCATTGATCAGATTCAGCAAATGGTTTCCTGACGACTTGATTTTCTCAAGGTACTCCTCCACCTGTTCCTTTTTGTCAATATGCGTAATCGCCAGATTCGTAAAACCGACAATCGCGTTCATCGGCGTACGGATATCATGCGACATATTGGAAAGAAATACACTCTTTGCCTTGCTCGCTTTTTTCGCCTGAGAAAGCGCATCCTCAAGCTGTCCCATCCGCTGCATCTCAGTGCGTGTTTCCTCATCTATGTTGCGAACGCCAAGAACAATCCCCCGGCTCTCATTCCATGAGCCTGCGCGCACGGCTTTCATCTGAAAATACTTCGTCCCACCATGATGTCCGACACGATAGTTTATATAAAATGTTCTTTTTTCCAACAATTCCTCGAGCAGCATTTTCCGCGAAGAAACCTGCCGCACCATTTCTCTGTCTTCTTCAAATACATAATTCTGTATGTAAAGCTCCATGCTTTCTTCAATTGATATCTCTCTTCCAAGCAGAGGGTTCAGCAGACTTCCGTTTTCGATGTTGTTCCGAAGCAGCGTTCCCATGCCGGTATCGAGATTAAAAAAGCACACGAAATTATAGTCAATGCTCAATGCCTGAATCAGTTCTTTCTGATACCGCTCATTCTTCTTTTCCCGCATTTTCTGCTCGGTACTGTCCAATAAGAACCGCTGATAAAATAGTTCGCCATTTTCCCGTATCAGCTTGATATTGCCCATAATATGCAATATTTTCCCATCTTTATGCCGTACGCGGTACTCGGTGCTGACGCTGTCACCTTCGTCTTTGAGCTTATCGATTGCCTGCAGCAGCCCCTCTCTATCCTCATCCACTACGGATGCCGCGACCATATCAAAGCCTATCTTCTCCAATTCGTCTTTGGACTCATAGCCCAGAATTTTAAGCGCCGCCCGATTGATGCTTAAAATACGCGAACCATCCAGAGAATGGCACAGAACGCCACAGTCAATCGCCGTAAAGATTGTCTCGAGAGTACGGTTCTTCTGTACGATTTCCTGTGCGTAAGCATGCTCTCTCGTCACATCGATTCCGACACCTACGGTTCCCATAACGCTTCCGTCCCAATCATATAGTGGGGATTTATAAGTCATAAGCGTTCTCTGACCGCCGCCTGTCTGAATGACTTCCTCAGCAATACCGGTCTTTTTCGTTTCCATGACCACGCGCTCGGATTCGATACAGGCCGGGTCATCCTGCTCAACATCCCATATGTACGCATGACGCTGCCCTTCTACCTGCTGCTTTGTCTTATTAACGGTCTCACAGAAGCTGTCATTGACCTTTTCGTGCACTCCGTCTTTGTCCTTATACCAGATCAGATTCGGAATATTATTGATCGTCGATTCCAAATACTGACTTTCCTGCCAGAAATCTACTCTTGTCTTACAGACTTGCTGCCACTTCAGAAAACGGAATCTGACTTCTGCATCCGACATGGGCAGCATCCAGATATCATCAATATCCGCCAGACAATCTCCCAGATTATTTTCCTCAAAAGAGAGCTGCTCTTTTTCCACAAGCAGAACCAGATCAGATTTTTCCTTTTTGGCGGAAAGCAGTGTATCCAGCGCTTCTTTGACATTTATTCCCCGCAGATCGGCAAAAATAACATCGGCCTCTGCTGTCAGCGCGCTGTCAGGAACAGTACTTTCAGAAAATTCATGGGTAAAATGCTCCAGCGGAGCCATCTCCTTTATCGCCTCAAATATTTTATCCTGGCGTCCTGTCATATATATATGAAGATGACACTGATACATGTCTTATTCCCCCTGTGCTCTGCAAAAAATAATATAGCTATTGTATTTATTTTAACAAGTGGTGAAATCTATGTCAACATTCAGAAAGGAAATTCACGGTCAACAAATTTACGGTCAGCGCTGCCGTCATCTTCGTAAAAAAGGTGCATGGTCCTGCGGTCTGCGCTTTGCCATACACCTGTCACTGCTATTCAATTATTGGAACCCGCATTTTCCTTTTCACCATCCACCCAGACGCCATAGTACTCCTTATTTCCTTCAGCATCATACTCCGTGCCGATTCCGTTTCGTTTACCATTCTCCCATTCCCCTTCATAACGGGAACCGTCTATATAATACATCACGCCAAAACCAGATGCTGCACCGTCTCTGTATTCGCCAAAATAGCAGCTTCCATCCGAGCCTCTGAAAACACCTGTTCCTGTCTGAACACCCGCCTGCCATTCTCCGTAATAAACGCCGTCTGAATAATGCATGCTTCCCATTCCACTACGCTCGCCATTGAGACACTCACCTTCATAATAGACCAGGCTGTAAAAATACTCAATACCCACGCCGGTTCGCTTTCCATTTACCCATTCACCGCAATACCAGACTTTTGATTCTCCACCGTCACTATAATAGCAAACACCCGTTCCATTCCTCCATCCGTCTGCAAAATCACCAACATAATAATCTCCATCACTATAATATTCTGATCCATTTCCGTTTGGTATGCCGCCCACAAATTCTCCGATATAAATTTCTCCATTCTTATCAACGCGAATCCCCTGTCCTTCCAGTACACCGTTTTCCTGCCTGCCGGTGTACCGAATCCCATCGGAATCCGTCCATGTGGTCACATCGGACTGGTCCGAAATCCCGTTCATTTCGCCAGTCGTCTCAACCAGTTCATCATCCTGAAAGATACCGGTCTCACACCTTCCGTCCTTATAATACATTGTTCCTTCCTTAAAAGAACTCCCTTCCCATTCTCCCTCAAAATACCACCGTCCGCGTTCGTCCTCCGCAGAATACCAGGCGGTCACTTTTCCAGAACGCTCATCCTCTCTCCACTCACCCTCATAACGGATGCCGGATGAATTATAATAGGTTCCGGTTCCATGCCGATTCCCGTTTTCCCATTCACCATAGTGGAAGCTTCCACTGCTTTTAAAACAATAAGTTCCCAATCCATCCTTCATTCCGTTCTTCCATTCACCTTCATAGCGGTCCCCGTTTTTATAATACATGATTCCCTGACCGTCGGGCTGCCCGTCTTTCAATTCTCCCAGATAAAACGTTCCATCCTTGTAATTGACGCGCCCATATCCTTCCAACACACCGTTTTCCTTTTTCCCCGTATAGACCGTGCCGTCCGCACCGAGCCAGGTTTCCGCATCCAGGAGCAGATTCCCGACAAACTCATCCTTCAGCCAGATCTCAGGGCTGGCCGTTCCATCCGCACCGAAAAAAAAGCCAATTCCGTTTCTGACATCGTTCTCCCATTTTCCCTCATACCTGTCGCCGCTTTCCCAATAATAAACGCCGTCGCCCTCGCACTTTCCGGCTTTGAACTCTCCTTCGTATCTACCGTTGACCTCAGGGAAATATTCGACTCCATATCCTTCTTTCACATTGTCTTTCCACGCTCCATCATAGACAATCTCCCCGGAAGCAGAATACAGCGTTCCTTCCCCATCGCGTAATCCGGCTTTAAATTCTCCTGTGTATTTCTCTCCGTTCGTATAAACGGCCGTTCCTTCTCCTTCTATCTTGCCATTCTTCTGATTTCCGGTATATTGGGTTCCGTCGTCGTCCGTCCACTGCGGTAACATATCTTCTTCCGGCACCGGTTCTTCCTCCATGCCAGTTTCCTGTGAATCCGTTTCCACGCTGTTCATCGCTGCATCAGATTCTTCCGACCGCACACGGCCGCCGACAAAACGTAATACCATACATACGACCAGAAACACCAGGAATCCTACGACTAACATACGGACCGTCGTATTTTTAATTTTATTGCGGATCCATGTTCCAAATCCCTTGCCGTCTTTCCCTCTGCGTTCAGTGATCACGGAAACCGCAATACCACAAAAAATGGGCGCAACTATATGGACCACTATTTTATTCTCCAAAAACAAATCAATAAAACTCATATCAATAAAACTCATATATCCGTTCCCCCGCCATCGATATCCATATACACAACTATCCCGGACTGTTATTGCAAATAACAAGACTACACGACAGCATACTATACAGATTCATTATAACACTTGCGAGAACGCACAATTTGTCTATTTTTACCGATTTCTATGCTATTTTTGCAATTTTTTGTAAAATCCGGTCATTTCTGCCTTTCTACAATTCTTTCTACTATTCTGTAAAAGAGCACATTGCAATCATGACGCATATTCTATATACTATTTGTATCATTTGGAAAATGCGAAGCCAAGAACACGGAGAATACTTTTATGAAAAATATTTCTGCCAGAAAATACGCCTATATGAACGCAAACCTTCTCGACGGAAAACTCGATAAGAACGGCAATATGCCCGTCCTGAAAAATGCCGCCGTCTTCGTTGACGGTGAAACGATAACCGACATCTGCACGGACGGCACGCCCGATACAGCAGGCCGTGAAATCATCGACTTACAGGGCGCTTATCTGCTGCCGGGCCTCATTAACCTGCACGTCCATTTCGTGCCCGCTATGCCCGTCAAGAAACCGAAACCGGGAAAAGAACAGAAAAAAACGGATTTAAAAGCGCTGAAAGAAAAACTTTCCGGATTTAAACTCACCGAAAAAATCATTCTCGCCATTCAGAAAGGCGTTGCCAGAGATACGCTGCATTCCGGCGTAACGACCGTTCGGACCGTCGGCGGCCTCATGGATACGGATGCAAAGATGCGCGACCGGATAAATGCCGGTAAGATCGCCGGCCCCCGTATGTTCGTCGCAAACACCGCAGTCTCCGTTCCGGGCGGCCATATGGCCGGCTCCCTCGCCACGGAAGCCACATGTCCGGAAGATGCAATAAGGGACGTCAAAAAAATCGCAAAGACAAGACCTGACCTCATCAAATTGATGATAACGGGTGGTGTGTTAGACGCTTCCGAAAGCGGCGAACCCGGCGTTCTGAAAATGCCGCCGGAAATCATAAAAGCGGCCTGCGATGCCGCACACGAACTGGGATATCAGGTTGCCGCCCACACGGAAAGCCCGGAGGGTGTCCGTGCCGCACTCCGAAACGGCGTCGATACCATCGAACACGGCGCCATGCCGGACGATGAGATCATCCGCCTGTTCCGTGAAAGAAAGGCTGCTGATATCTGCACCCTGTCTCCGGCGCTGCCGTATACCCTGATGGAACCGGCCGATACCGGTCTCGGAGAACTCGGAAAGCACAACGGCACAATCGTCTTTAACGGCATCGTGGAATGCGCCAAGGCATGTATTGCAAACGACATCCCCGTCGGCCTCGGCACGGATACGGGCTGTCCTTTCGTTACGCCCTACGATATGTGGCGCGAACTCTACTATTTTACCAGATACTGCGGCGTTTCCAACGCTTTTGCCCTGCATACGGCAACACAGGTCAATGCAGAGATTCTCGGCATATCGGATAAAACGGGAACCATCGAAACCGGCAAGAGCGCCGACTTTATTGTCGCCAGGCGCAATCCTCTTGAGGACATTTCCGCCCTGCGCACGCTTTCCATGGTCTGTGTACGGGGTAATCTGGTCCGGAACCCAAAGGTCAAGAGGGTCAAAAGCATTGATGAGGCGCTGGATAAGGTATGGGGCGCTATTTGATACTGACTTTCATTTTGTAACCTATATCACGCAACGATCATATCGACCAGCGCCTTAACATGAATTTTCATCGTATCCAGGCAAGGTACAGAGCTCACTTTGTCATTCAACAGCAATGGCAATTCCGTGCAGCCCAATATGACCGCTTCAATGCCATCGTCTTCTTTCATGCGTGCTATGATTTTTTGAAAACCTTCCAGTGTTTCCGGTTTTATCACACCCAGTTCTAATTCGGACGATATTTTCCGGTTTATATACTCCATTTCTTCCGCGGACGGTGTCTCGATTTCAATATCATGACAACAAAAGGGCGTTTTGAAAAAGTCTCCTGTCATCGTAAAAACAGTTCCCAATAGCCCTAATTTACGCATGTTCAGCCGAACGGCCTCATCCTTTGCCGTTTCGACGATGCTTACTAACGGAATATTTGACCTTTCCTGTAATTTATCGAAGACGATATGTGGTGTATTTGCACTCAATGCGGCGAAATCACACCCGCTATTGACAAGATTATTGACCGCGTTCATAAGATAATCTGTTAATTCGTCATACTGTTGTTCACCGCAGAGCCGCAAAACATCAAATACATTCACACTTTCAATCGTCAAGTTCGGGAAAAAATCCTTTCCAACCTTATCCTGTACGCCGTAAACAATGTCGTGATAATAGGGAATCGTCGATTCAGGTCCCATTCCGCCTACTAATCCTAATTTTTTCATAACAAACACCCTCAAGTTAAATTTGTCAAATATGCAGTACTATTATCTTACCACAGGCGCACGCGCAATTCCATGATAAATGCTTTTTGTTTGGCTTTTCACGCATTCTCCAGCGTGAGAAAGACTTGCTCCGCAAGTCAGAACTTCTCTTCACACTAACCGACCTCTATGACCCGGTCGCACAATTTCAACGAAGACGCCCTGTGCGCCGCCACAATGACCGTTTTATCTCCCGGAATGCTGCGTATCGCATCCTGTACGATATTTTCACTGTACTGGTCCAGCGCGCTCGTCGCCTCATCGAAAATAAAAACATCGTTATCCTGCAGGAACATTCTCGCCAGAACAATCCGCTGCCGTTGTCCGCCCGAAAGCTTTATGCCCTTTTCCCCGATCACCGTATCGAACCCGTCTGGCAGTCCTGTTATAAACGCATCAATACAGGCTTTCCGGCACGCCTGAAGCAGTTCTTCTTCCGAAGCATCTTCCTTTCCAAAAAGCAGGTTCTCTCGGATCGTCGTATGGAAAAGGATATTTTCCTGCATGATATAACCAATCCTTTCATACATGAACGTTCTGTCAATATGGCGCAGGTCGATTCCGGAAAAAGAAACGCTTCCGCTCGTTGGCTCCAACATACCGGTAATCAGCTTCAGTAAGGTTGTTTTCCCGCTGCCGCTTTTTCCCGTGACCGCGACCCGCTCTCCCTTTTCTATCGTCAGGTCAAGATTTCGGAACAGGGCATTCTCCACATCGGGATATCTGAAAGTTACCTTTTTCAGCACAATTGTATTGGATGTATCCGGTACCTGTCCCACCTTTTTGCCGCATACCTGCTCCCGTTTCTGCCCTGCTGCTTTCTTGCCGTCCGGCTGCTCCTGCACCTGCCCCGACGTCTTATCATACGCTTCCTCCGGCGCCCATCCCGCCAGGCTTTCCAACAGCCTGTCCGTATACGGCATCCCGGACTGCAGGTCGGCATCCGCCGCAGACACGGTCTGTACAGCATCCGACAACAAGGCATAATACATGGCAAAAACCAGCAAATCCCCGATATGCAGGCTCCCCGAAAGAATCAGCAGCCCGCCAATAAAATACAGGCCAAACTGCATAAAAAATTCATCTTTCAGTTTCGGAATAATCAAGACCCTCGCCGTCCAGTAATTGATCCATTTCGCATTGCAGCGCATATCCGCATGGAGAAACCGATAGTAACGCCGTTCCTCATGCTTTGCCAGATTGAGCGCCCTGACTTCGCTCCAGCCCTGTACAAAAGCATGAAGCCACGAAGAAGTCCTTTGTGCAATCTCCCTGCGCTCATTCGTAATCTTTTTTTCACATCTGCTGATCAGGCTCCCCAGCCAGAACGTAAAAGGGATTGCGAGCATGGAAAACAGGGCGAGCCCGATATGGATGCGAAACAGCATCCATATGCTGACCACGCCCGCCGCATACTGCATGAGAAGTTCAATCGTCTGACTGTCTGCAAACGCCGCAGCCTGCACGGTATCCTCATCAATCCGCATTTTCAGGTCGCCGACGCTGACCTTTTCATAATCCGAAAACCGCATTTCCCAGAAATTTCTCAATATTTTCTGCCGGATACGATATGTTGTGCCGTTGACGAGAGCATACTTCGCCAGCGCTTTGATATGACCGGCCGCCGCATCTGCAAAATAAACTGCCAGATAGCCGAAAACGACCGTCTTGAACATTCCAAAATCCGCCTGTAAAATCACATGTTCGATAAAAGTTCTATAAATCCGGGGTGTTGCAAAATTCAGTCCGGTTGTCACCGCGCTGAAAAGAAACAAGATTACCCAATACCTTTTTACACCGCGGGCATAAGGGCATAATCCGCACAAGACTCGATACCGGTACCGCATCCGTTTTCCCATATGAATGACCATTCCTTTCTCTCGGCTTATGATTTTTATTCTAACCATCATGATTCCGCTTCGCGGAATCTCAAATCCAAATGAAGAAGATGTTCCTTCTACTTCATTGCAAAAAGCGTTCGGAACCGCTCGCTTTCCACGGCCATCCGGGCGGGGATTCCCGTCTCCGCCACCTGTCCGTTTTCCAGTATGATACACCTGTCGCACAGCATCACGGAGCTTTGCCTGTGGGCAATCACAAGCGCCGTTTTTCCTGTTAAAACTTTCCGCCACGCCTGATGTATCGCGTTTTCCGTTTCATTGTCGAGCGCTGACGTCGCCTCATCAAAAATGAGAATCTTCGGATTTTTCAGATAAATCCGCGCAATGGCAAGCCGCTGTTTCTGCCCGCCGGAAAGCCCCATCCCCTTGCTTCCGATAATGGTATCAAGTCCCTCGGGCAGAGATTCAATAAATGGCGCAAGCCCTGCTTCCTCATAAGCACGGATAAGTTGTTCCTCCGCCGCATGACGGTTTCCCATCAACAGATTCTGCCGAATACTCCCGTCAAAGACCAGTACATCCTGCTGAACATATCCAATCTCTTCCCGGACAGAGTCTAAAGCACAGGCATCAAGCCGCTGTCCGTCAATCGCAATCATCCCTTCCTGCGGCCGGTAAAAGCCGACAAGCAGACGCGCCAGCGTCGTCTTTCCGCATCCGCTCTTCCCGACAAGCGCCATATGCTTCCCCGCCGGAATCGTCAAAGTAATCCTATGGAGCAGCGGCTCGCCGCTTTCATACCCAAAAGATACGCCGGAAAAGGAAATGCTTCCCTCCCTGATTTCCAACCTCTCTGTTCTTTCCGGTTCCGTCGGAGCCCGTAAAAAATCATGGATACGCTGTATGTACGACACGCGCCCCTGTGCATCGAGAAAATTCTGACTGATATAAGCAATTTTATCCGATAATTTCGTATAAAAACTGAAAATAACAGTCAGCGTACCGAGCGTCATCTTTCCACATGCGGCCATATAAGCCGCCAGTCCATAGATCACAAGCCGGATGACCAGATTGGAAAGTGCGATCATATTCTGTGCGGTAAGCGACGAAATGCCGGCCGCAGCGCCAATCCGAAAAAGTTCTTTCTGCTTTTTCTCAAATGTCCTTTCAATCTTCCCTTCGCCGCGAAGCATCCTTATATCACGCAAAGCGGTAATGACTTCATACATCCAGCCGGCATAACTTCCGTATGCCTCCCGCTCTTCCTGTCCGAGACTGCCGATTTTTTTCCGGCACTTCATATTGATGAGAACGGAAAAAAACGCCGACAAAAGAGCCGTCAGACCGATGTGCCAGTCTACCGCGCACAGATAGGCGCCATACAGTATGGCCATCAAAACATTGTTATATAAGTGAATCATGTTCCGCACAATAAAGTGCATACACTGAACCGGATAATCCTGAAGCAGTACAAGGATTTCCCCCGTAGAAGCATTGGCCATATACCCGGCCTCGCACTTTTGCAGATGATGAAAGACATCCCTTCGAATGGAAAAAACGAACATATTCATCAGATACCCGTGCTGGGCATATAAGAGGAAATACAGTCCGCCGGAAAATAGAATACAGAGCAGGAAGACAAGCGCGACCGCCCCAAAAGAATGCAGATTCCGATAGTATACGGCCTCATCGATCATAATTCCGAAGAGAACAGGCAGCAGCACCGCAAGAAGCGAGTCCGCCAGCCAGCCCGCATAGAACATCATAAAATGCTTCCGATATCCGCGCATATACCTTTTCAGAAATCCGATTGCTGACCAGTAATTCAACCTGTTTCCCGTCTCTTTCATCATGCCGCACCCGCCTTCCCGAATATCCTCTGAAAAAGCGTATGCTCACCGGAAACAATTTCAACCGTTATCGTACCCGAAACCTCTTTTTGTCCGCCGCACAGCAGAATGCGCATCACTCCATCGCTATACGCTGCCTCCTTCACTGCAAAAGAGAATACTTCCCGGTTCCTGTCCTCATAAAAATATACCCTGTTATCAAACAGTTCCAACGCCTCCCCGCACACGATTTCAATCTCCTCCCCATTGATTTTTGCCTCATAAGTCTGCCGCTCTTCTAATGTCACTACGGATGAAGCGATAAGAAAAACCCCAAAAAATACGCCCAAATAAACGCAGAAAAGCACCGGCGACTTCACCATATATTTCATATACCACCGCTCAAACCGCCTTTTCCCCTGCATAGTAAATCCTCCTCTGTCACTATTATTTTTAGATTACCACCCTGTATAGAGCCGGCCCTCTCCAAACCGCAATCTGCACAGTCCCATCATAATAAAACACATCCCTTACGTCATTAAAGAAAATACAGTTTTTCCCTTCAAATTCTGCAATCCGGTTGTCTGTCCGTCTTGTATCCTTTATAATTGAAATACAGACGGAATCCGGATTTCCCCGGCAAGCCGCCTTCGGGAAAAACAGACAGGAAAGGACAGACTATGATCAAAGACCGACGACTCGACGACCAGTTCATCCCCATCGCCTTCCATTCCAAGGAAGATTTTGCACAGTATCCGGCGCAGGAATTATTCACGATGACATTGATCACCGATGGAAAATGGGATTTTTCACTGAATCACGTTGACTATTCTTTAGAAGCGCCGATGATTTTATGTCTGAATGACAAAGATTCTCTTATTCTGAAAAATAACAGCAGAGCCGCCGCCAAAAGCTTTTTCTTTTGTGCAACCTTTTTGAACAGCAGTCTTACCGGCCAGGCCCTTTTGGAAAATCAATTTGAAAAGATTGAAGATATGCACGACCGGAATCTGATTCAGCCCTTTTTATGCCGTAACGAACACTACACCGGACTTTTAGCGTTAAATGCGCCTTCCGCGATGCAGGTCAACACATGGCTGTCCATCATCGGCGCAGAATGTCTTTCGCAGAGCGACGGCAGATGGACTTGCCGCATCCGGCGGTATCTCCTTCAAATCCTCTATCTCTTAGAAGATGAATTTTTATTGTGTTATGAGGGAAAAAGTTCAAAGAAGCGGCCCATCGATTATGCGCTGGAATATATTCACAGTAACTATAATCTCGGACTGACGTTAGACGGCATCAGCAAATACGTCGGTTCAAACCGCACCAGCCTCAATGCCCACTGCAAACAGGCGACCGGTATGACAATTATCCAGTATCTGAATCATTACCGTTCCAAAATGGCCGAAGATGCACTCCGTCACACGAATCTGACCTTAAACGAAATCGCCATATGCTGCGGCTATAATTACGAATCCTATTTCATAAAAGTCTTTACAGAAAAACACGGGATTACTCCGACCGAATATCGTAAAATCCATCGGAGAATCCCGCGTTAAATTTTTAAACAGTTGTCAGCAATGCTTCAAATTTTCCTTCCAGCTCATATGTTCCCGTGCCGGCGGTAATCAAAATGCTGTCGCCCTTCCGGAAAAAAAGCCGTTCTTCTCCGGCACTTACTTCTCCGCTTCCGTCCAGCACAAGCAGGCTCACAAAAGAAGCGGCGTCCGCCTCACCGGACATCCGTTTCATGAATTGTCCGTCCAGTACGATTTTGTCTACCGTAAAATATTCACAGGAAACGATATGCGGTTCAAAGGATTTTCTTTTCAGAATCGGTATTCTGTTCGTCACCTGCAGCGCCTTTTCAATATGAAGGTCACGCTCTTTTCCGTCCGCGCCCTTCCGGCCGTAATCATATACCCGGTAAGTCACATTGGAATTTTGCTGAATCTCCGCGATCAGATTTCCGCGTCCAATGGCATGAATCGTTCCGGGTTCGATGAACAGGACATCGCCTTTCTGCACTTCCACCCTGTTCAATACTTCCAGCAGCGTCTTATTTTGAATCCGCATTGCGAACTCTTCTTCCGATACTTCCCGCGAAAAGCCATAGTACAGGCTCGCGCCCTCTTCGCAGTCCACAATATACCACATTTCCGTTTTGCCGTATTGACCTTCATTCTCCATCGCAAAAGCATCTCCGGGATGTACCTGTACGGAAAGTTCGTCCGCCGCATCGATGAACTTGATCAGAAGGGGGAACTGTTCATATTGGCGGCTTTTTGTTCCGACCACTTTTTTTCCTTCCATTATAATGTATTCGTTCAGCGTGCTTCCGGCGTAGTCACCGTTCCCGATGATGCTCGGCCCGTCCGGATGACAGGAAAGTTCCCATGTTTCCGCCAGTTTATCGCCCGAAAAGTCTTTTCCAAATTCTTTCTTGAGTCTGTTTCCGCCCCACAGATAATCTTTGCAGGCGGGTTTTAATTTTAAGATTGCCATATTTATCCTTCTTCCAGTCCATAGACTTCTATTTCATAAATACGCGCCGCGCTGTCGCTGCCCTGCGTCGGTTTATTGACCACCAGCTTGACGAACCGGGCATTTACGGGTGCAAATGTATCATGGGTCGTACCTGCCGTATTCCTCGTTACGCTTCTTACTTCTTCGAACGCCGCACCGTCCTCGCTGACATAAATCGCATAGAACTTCGTATTCATATCCGCGCTTTCGCCGCCGGCTTCGGCATGATAGATATCCACCGCACTGACCGTTTTAACGGAGCCGAGGTCCAGCGTAATCTCATGAGGCGCACTTCCCGTCGCACACCATTTTTTGCTGTAGTCGCCGTCTACCGCAAACTGCGGCGCTTCATTTTCGTTTACATAAGTATCCGCTTCCGTGCCCGCGTCCTGGGAAAGAAGAACGAGTCCTTCCGCCGCTTTTTCGGTTATGACAATATAACCCTCCTGCGATGCCTCGCTGCTGCCAGAGCCATTTTCCGCCAGAATCGATACAGCATAGACGCCTTCTTCCGGATAGGTAACGGATACCGTATCGCCCTGTGCCGTCTCTGTATCCGCTCCGGTAAGCGTCCATGTTACCTGTTCCGTATTCTGTGAACACAGACTGCTGAACGTGATCGTCTCTCCCGGCGCCGCCAGCGTTACATCCGCCGTAAAGGCCGCTTTCGGAAGGCTGTTATCCGGCCAGTCCATCGTCACACGGGAACTGCTCCCTTCCTGTAACAGTGCATTCACCGGCACGACTTCAAAAACAGAAAGGTTCGTCTCATCCGTCCGGGGAAGCGTATTGATATAAAAACTGTTCGTATTCGATACGCCGAGCAGGGATTTACTCTCGTCCTGGTTGATGCGGTATATCTCGTAATAATCCGTCATGACATCGGAGTCCCAGGCAAGGCGTACACCGGCATACATGCTGTCCTCATCGAACTCGCTGTCGAGCACCCGGACATTGCTCACGGAAGCCGTTTCTTCCTGATCGTATTCCGCCATCGTGATATTGCCGAACCGAATCTGCACGCCGTCCGCGTCCGTATCGGATTTCAGCCTGTAAGAAATCGCCTTGATGCGTTTTCCTGCCAATGCGGCCGTATCATAGGAAACGGTCGTCCAGTCTTCCCCTGCTTTCCGGTCCCCTTCCAATACCATCTCGGAACCGTCATCCATCGTCAATACCGCATCCAGAGAAACTTCCGCTCCTCTTGCCTTTACGGTCGTCGTAAAGCTCATCTGCTCCGTTGCCGTAAGGCCCGCGCTGTACAGCTTGATGAGCGACTCTCCGCCGGCCTTCATCGTACCGCGGAGAATCAGGCTGTTTCCGCCGTAATAGGCATCTCCCACATCCAGGTCCGCCGTAAGCTTATTGCCGCCCGCATCTTCTATGATGTAACGGTATGTCGGCAGGATATCGGATATGCTTCGGTTATTCCAGTCGAGCATACTGATCATCTGGCCGTTCTTATAGAATCCATAGCCGTTTCCCGTCGAAAAATTCGTTACGAAAGGAAGGCTCGTAACAGCCGTACGTTCCACAATATAGGAAGAAACGCCCCTCCACTCCGTATCGCCTGACGGACTGTCACCTGCGGCCGGATTCCCTTTTGCATTGACCCACAGTTTATTTTCCTGTTTCCAGAAATCCTGTATCATATCCGTGGAAAAATAGGCCCAGCTCGGACAGTAAAGTCCTAACGATGTATAAGTTCCGCCTTCCGGGTTTTCGAACAGGCTCCAGTTAATTTCCGTTCCATAGCCATTGCTCTGCAGATCGACGCCGGCATACAGGCTGTATGGGTCGATCTGAAGCTCTGCCGCCAATTCGGCTGAAGCCTTCAGCAATTCCTCCGGTGCAAGCTTCTCCGTTGTCCACCAGAAATTCAGGAACATATCATCGGCCACCGGCGTGCCGTCTTCTGTCTGCAAAAATGCGGCATTCTGCTCCGTCAGTGCATTCTGCCAGTCCATTTCACCATCTGCCGTCATGGAATCATAATAAATCAGTTCCAAATCCGGCGCCTGTTCCTTATAATAAGAAAGAAATTCCTGCATCCGCACGGCGTGGTCTTTTGTCAGGGGTTCTTCTTCCGTTCCTTCCGTTTCCTGATTGATGAACCATCCGTCAAAGCCGTAAAGTTCTGCAACTTCGATGAGCTTATCGACAACCGGATAGCTTCCGTCCTCCGCTTTCTGCAGAAGGTCTTCCAGCCATACCATCTTGCCGCCATGCGCCGTCTGCGGCATGAACACAGTCCCGATAACTTTTACGCCGTTCTTATGGCCAGCATTCACAACGTCCGCGCTAGGTGCCACGATGAGCCCTTCGCCCGACGAGCCGCCCCAATATACGAGCAGGTCTACATACTGCCAGTATGAAAAAGCATTGACCTCCGCCTTATTCAATCCATGCGGTGAATTTCCGCTCGTACTTCCGTTCATGATCGAAATCGCCATACTCCGCGTATCTTTATTCTGGGTCGCGTTCACCGTCTCAAGTTCCGCAATATCCACGCGCTCTGCAAGCGGTACGCTGCTCACATTGAACAGCAGGTCCTCGTCTTCCTCGGCCTTCCACTCCAGAAGCTGTGCCGGGAACCAGTAGGAAGCTTCCGGCTGACGGCTCATGGTGAGTTCCCGATTCTCATTCTCCTCCGTAACAGCATATTGGCCGGCTGTCTCCGTACTTCCCTCTGCATCCGGCTGCACCTGTTCCTGCTGCCCTTCTGTTTCCGCACTTTCCGCAGGCGGTGTTTCTTCGGGCGCCTGCTCAGTCGCCTGCGTCCCGCCGCAGGCCGTAAGACTGATCGTCATAGCCGCTGCCGTTATGACGGCAGCAGCTCTTTTCCCATACCATTTTTTCCGCATAAAAATTTTTCTCCTTTTTCTCCATCGCCTTTCTGTTCTATTGCAGCAGCACTGTCACGACTTCATAAGGTTTTAATACAACGTCGATGACATTTCCGTTCACGGCTGCCTCGCCCTCGATTTCTTCCAGAAGATTACACAGATACGCTTTCTCAAAGAGCGCATTGACGGTCAGCTTCGTTTTGGTGTAAGCGTTTTCCGACTCATACATACGAAGCACGATACCGTTTCCGCTCTCCGCTCTCTTGATCGTCTCCAGAATCACATTGGAATGCGCCACGGAAGCATAAGAACAGCTCTTCCCGTTTTCCGTGTCTTTTTCCGCCATAAGGGGCTGATTCAGCTCATAAGCTTCCTGCACCGTACCGGCCGTGCGCCACCCTTCTGCATGCGGATAAATCGCATAGGTGAACGTATGCTCTTCCTGGTCGCTCGTCGGATTCGGTTCTATACCGGACTTGATCAGCGTCAGCGCCATATTGGAATCTTTCACGGAATGTCCGTATTTACAGTCATTTAACAGTGAAACACCATAATGTCCTTCCGATAAGTCCATCCACTTCTGCCCGCAGCTCTCAAACCGGGCCACATCCCAGCTCGTATTCTGATGCGTCTTTCTGGTCAGACTGCCGAACTGTACGTCAAAAGCGGCCTCATCCGTATGTACTGCCACCGGGAAATGTACTTTCAAAAGCGTCTGATGTTCCTTCCAGTCCACATCGGTCACAAAATCTATCCTGCGGCTTTCCGCATAAAAGATGATTTTCTGGAAAATCGTGGAATTGGAAGCCTTTCTTTCGATTTCCAGTACCGCGCATACTTCTCCGATTTCCGTCCATTCCATTCTCTCCACATTGTCGATATCCCAGAATTTTTCGGTATAGAAGATGTCGATATCCCAGTTGTCGAAATAAATCGGCTTATCCTCATACATCCTAAGCAGATTGGCGCGCTCGCCCGCCTGTATCACTTCGCGGTCATTTTCTTTATCAAAAATACTCGTGAACATTCCCTGTTCATCCAGCTTTATTACATAAAACGGCGTTTCCAGTTCATAGTCTCCGTTCAGGACAAAAGGCCTGTTCTCTTTTTCCGGCTCCGCTGCCATAAAAGAGCGATAACCTTTAGACGGAAGATTCTTAATATACGCAACGCTGCCACCTTTGGTCTTCTGGACAGGATATACGGTTCCATCTTCATCCACGAGCGCATTTCCTTCAAATGTTCCCAGATTCACGATGTCATCACGTTCCCATCCGAGTGTATTAAAGACGGTGAGCGCATTTCCTTTTCCGGCTGCCGCACGCCGGCGTTCAGCACTCATAGCGGAAAGCTGTTCCGCCAGCTTCGCATATTCTTCTTTCGTCACCTCATATACTTCATGAATGGCTGAACCAGGCAGAATGTCGTGGAACTGATTCAGCAGAACAAGCTTCCACATAGCTTCCAGCTCTTTTTCCGGATATTGCACTGCCGCTCCCGTTTCCCGCATCGTCTGTGCCGCCAGAACGGACAGAAATTCCAGATCCATCAATCCAAGTTCCGCTTTCCGGTTGGAACGTTTGTTTCTCGCCATGGAAGTCAGCGTTCCTCTGTGATACTCGAAATAAAATTCTCCTTCCCACACCGGAAGCCGTTTGTTTCCTGCAACGCGCTCCTTCAGTTCATCAAAATAGGTGCGGGCAAATTCCTGCCGTACCGCCGGGATTCCCTTTACCCCTTTTTCCATACGGATAGAAGTCTCCAGCATTTCCCTCGTAGGGCCGCCGCCGCCGTCTCCATAGCCGTAGGAAACGAGGATATCGTTGTTGATATCTTTATTCTGATAACGCATCCAGCCGCCCATAATGGCATCCGGGTGCAGCATCCCGTTGTAGGTCGTAAAGTAATCTTTGATCGGCTGATTGACGCCCAGCGTCGTGATCAGGTGCGTCAACACCTCCGTGCCGTCGATTCCTCTCCACATCATCGTATCGTATGGTATCTTATTGAACTGGTTCCAGGCGAGCTTCGTCGTCATGAAATAATCGATTCCGCACTTTTTCATAATCTGCGGGAGCGCCCCCGAATAGCCGAACACATCCGGAAGCCACAGAATCCTGTTATCCACGCCGAATTCTTCCCGGAAAAAGCGTTTGCCGTACATGAACTGACGGACGAGCGATTCTCCGGAAGTCAGGTTACAGTCAGCTTCCACCCACATGCCGCCTTCCGGCTCCCAGCGTTTTTCCCTGATGCGCTCTTTTATCTTCTCGTACAGTTCAGGATAACGTTCTTTCAAAAACGCGTACAGCTGCGGCTGGCTCGACATGAACTTATAATTCGGATATTCTTCCATCAGCTTTAAGACTGTCGCAAAACTCCGCCCTACTTTCTCCCGTGTCTGTTCCACTGTCCACCACCACGCGACATCAATGTGCGTATGGCCGATACAGGTCGCTATCACGTCCCGATAGCCGCCCATATCCGAATACAGCGCCTGGTCGATATAGTCGGAAGCTTCTTCCAGCTTCCGGTAAAAAGCATCCGAATAAGGCGTGCGCAGATCGAGGAAGTTGACTGTCGTATTCAGGATTTCCTGAATGTCCCTGCGGTTCTTATCATCCTCTTCCATTCTGGAAAAGGCCGCTAACGGCACCCACAGATCGTAGTAAAGTTTTTCAATTCTTTCGTCAATTTCCTGCATCTCCACGATCAGATTAAATTCCGTGTGCAGTATACCCGTATAGGCCTGCAGTTCCAGAAGCAGTTCTTCACCCGCTTTCGCTTCCGCACACAGGAACACGTCCCGGTGGTTCATATCGATTCCCTGTACCGCTTCTCCGTTCACAAATAAAAGAAACTGCGGATTCTTTGCATCATCCCACTCGTCTATCTGTGTGCGCACATGAAGCCACATGCGTTTTCCATCCAGTTCTTCCGGCACGCGGTAAAGCGTCCTGAACCAGTAATGGCGGTCTTTTCCATACCAGTGCATGCTTTTGCAGTCGAATACCTCCCAGGGCGTATCGTCTTCCTGCGCTTCTTCCGGATGAATATAGTTCCCCTCTTTGTATTTCCAGCGTTCAATCGTAAATCTCTGTTTCACCTTCAGTTTTTTTAATTCCTCGCAAATGACATTCACTCTCTTATCTAAAAAATACATATCTGCCTCCTTAGCCTTCTTGGCCTATTCCATATACGCCATCAAACGATCTGCCGTTGTAAATGCAAGCCCGGTCACCGTATCGGCACATCCATAATAAATTGCAATCCTGCCTGTTGCCGCATCCGTCAATGCCGCGCAGGGAAATACGACATTCGGAACATCTCCCACGCACTCATACAGTTCATGCGGCGCCAGAATATAATTTCTTGTTCTCTTTTTGACTTTCCACGGCTCCTCCAGATCGAGCAGCGCACATCCCATCCGGTAAACAAATCCGTTACAGGTATTGATCACACCGTGATAGATCAACAGCCAGCCATCTTCCGTTTCGATCGGAACGCATCCGGCACCGATTTTCGTAGACTGCCATGCGGATGTATCCCCCTTGATCGTTCCCATCACCATGCGGTGCCGTCCCCAGTACTGCATATCCGGGCTTTCGCTCAGGAAAATATCACCGAAAGGCGTATGCCCGTTATCGCTCGGCCGGCTCAGCATATAATATTTGCCCCGAATTTGCCGCGGGAACAGTACGCCGTTCCGGTTGAACGGCAAAAACGCATTTTCCAACTGATAAAAATTCCGAAAATCGAATGTATATCCTACCCCAATCGTCGGATATCCCCGATAACCGTTACACCATGTGACATAATATTTACCGTCGAGGAAACATACACGCGGGTCATAGCGAAATTCTCTTTCCGCAATTTCCGCATTCGCTCCCTGCAGTGCGATCGGCTCATCGGAGATTTTCCAATGAATGCCGTCCTTGCTGAAACCGGCAAATATATCCATGCTGATCGACCTGCTGTCACAGCGGAATACGCCGGCGAAGCCATCCTCAAAAGGAACGACCGCGCTATTGAAAACGCTGTTGGAATTCCGGGTCGCAAATCTTTCAATGATCGGATTACCACTGTAACGCCACACTGGCATATCACAGGCATCTCCCGGTTCCTCCCATGGTATATTGGGCAGTTCTCTTCCAATTATCTTTGTCATACCAACCTCCATCATGCCGCTTAGCGGTATCTCAAATTCCAAAACAAACAGGTTCGTCAAGGAGAATGCCCGTATTGTGGGCATTCTCCGGTTCCTCACCCTATTTGCCCAGGTATTCGTCTACCTGTCTCTGTGCCTCGTCGATGACATCCTGCCAGCCGGCTTTCATCAACTCTTCCTTGATCTGCGGTACCACGACTGCAGGGTCCTGAACGCCTGTCATTACCTCACTGCGGTAACGAAGCCATATTTCGCGGCAGTTCGCCAGTTTATCCGCAACTTCCGTCGTATCGAATGTAAAGCCCAGCATAACGGAAGACACCGCCTGCTCGTTCAGCGCTTTGATCTCGCCCCACTGGTCGTATTCATCCGTATCGACCTGTGTTACCGTAAAGAATGTCGCCTGCGTATAGCCGGCCATCTCCCAGTCGTTGTTGATCTTGTGCACTTTACCGTCCTGCGTATATTCAAAATTCACGCCTTCTTCGCCATAGTAGAACATATCACGAAGCTTTGTATCCACATTGATCAGGTCAAGAAGCTGTAAACATTTTTCCGGATACTTTGTATTGATGGAGATCATATTCAAAGAACCTCTTACCGTTTCGTTGGAAAGAATGGTATCGCCCATCTTCTGAACAACGACATCTTTGCCCATCTGAGGTCCCCATGAAGTGATTCCTGCGGATTCCCATCCCTGTGCAACACGCCACATATTGTAGACACGCGCTTCCGACAGGGTCGAAGCATCCGGATTGATGATTCCCTTCTGATACCACTCATGCAGTGTTTCCAGTGAACTGTAAATATCCGGTTCTTCCAGCGTAAAGCATACTCTCGCGTCCGCATCGTCATACCGTACGCCCAGAATCTGCGTTCCCGCTCCAATCTGGTCATATACGTCAAAGATATAATAGACTCCGTCGTTCTTTACATAAACAGGATAATCGTTCTTATCAGCTTTCAGCGTCTCAAAAATACCTGTCAGGGAATCCATCTCCGTAAGCGATGCGATATCCAGATTGTATTCATCGACCAGTTCCTTATCCCATACCGCATAATTGGAGATGGAACTGTCTTTATAAGTAGGAATGCCGTAAATCCTGCCCTTTACCTTTACGCCTTCCCAGTATTTCTCCGGCATCAGTTCTGTCAGTCCCGGCATATTGGCATCTATCATATCAGTAATGTCGTAGTATGCGCCCAGATTAATGTCCGCAATGTAGTTATTGCCGTTTCCGAAGATAATGTCATAAGGTTCGTTGGTGCTGACGATGATATTCCGGCGTTTATCCCAGTCGCCCCAGGGAATGACTTCCATCTCCAGACTGACGCCGACCTTTTCACCAATATACTCATTCACCTTTGCAATCCATGTATCATAGTTACGCGGCATACCGTTTCCGATGATCACCCATTTCAGGGGAACGATTTCTCCACTGTCCGCCTGTGCGGATTGGGAACTGCCTTCGTTCCCGCCGCCTGATGATGCCGGACTGCTCTCACCGCTCCCGCTGTTCCCACAACCTGCCAGTGTTCCGAGTAACATGACCGCAGCCGCTCCTGCTGCCAATAATCTTTTTAATTTCATAATGATCCTCCTTTTTATATTTATATACTTCTTCTCTCACTACCCCCACACCCCAAAACAAGCAAACTTAATATAAGCAATCTTGTCTGGAAGAACGCCTCATTTGGGCGTTCTTCCGTGTGAGAAAGATTTGCCTCCGGCAAATCGTAGAACTTCCAAGTCAGCTATGCTGACTTTTCGAAACACCCACTGGTGTGAGTCTTAGAAGTTCTTCTCACACTAACCTCCATGATTCCGCTTCGCGGAATCTCAAATCGGTCGGGAGAATGCCGCTTTTTAGGCATTCTCCAGCGTGAGAAAGACTTGCTTCGCAAGTCGTAGAACTTCTTAGCGAAACAGCCAAGCCTGGGAACCAGGCTTTAGCTGTATGAGCTCTAGAAGTTCTTCTCACGCTATTCTTTGACCGACCCAATCGTCAGACCGGAAATAAAATACTTCTGGAAAAACGGATAGGTACATGCAATCGGTACGATGATCACGATCGCAATCGCCATTCGTACGCTTTCTGTCGGCATCGATGACCGGTACTGCTGTAAGGAAACGCCGCCATACGGATTGTTCGCAATATATTCGATGTTCTTCTGCATCTGGTTCAGCAGAGACTGCAGCGTCTGCAGCTTCGCATCCTGAATATACAGGGAAGCCTGGAACCAGTCATTCCAGTAACCGAATGCCGCGAACATACCGATCGTCGCCATGACCGGCTTGGAAATCGGCAGTACGATCCTCGACCATATCCTGAACTGTCCGGCTCCGTCAATCTTGGCGGATTCTATGATGGAATCCGGCACCGTCGTCCTGAAGAACGTCCGGCAGATCGTAACACTGAAAGCCGAGCACGCAAGAGGCAGTATCAACGCCCATATGCTGTTGTTCAATCCCAGAATATTATTTACTACTACATAACTTGCCAGCATTCCGCCGTTAAACACCATCGGAATGAAAATCAGCCATGTATAAATCTGTTTTAATTTAAAATTCCTTCTCGAGACCACATAGCCCATAGAAGTATTCAAAGCAATCGAAATGATCGTACCAATGACCGTTACTGCCACCGACATAAAAGCCGCACGCAGAATCGTCAAACGTTCGTTCCACAAGAACTCATAAGCCGATGCGGAAAAGACCTGTGGAATGAGCTGATATCCGTTCGCCCGGATAGACTCCTCGTCAGTGATGGATATCGAAAAAACAAACAACAGCGGAATCACACATATGATCGCCAGAAACAGAAATATCAGATTGAATACAATATTGGTAGATGTTTTGATCTGGTTCAATGACTGTCCGCTTTTTTCTTTTTTACCCACGTTGTACACCCCCTGTTATATAATTCTGTTCTCATTGTCAATCTTGCTTACAATCCAGTTCGCCAGTAAGATCGTCGCGCAGCTGCAGATTGCCTGGAAAAAGGAAGCTGCTGCCGTCTGTCCGATTGGCGCCGTGGACTGGATAGCGTTATAAATGTATGTATCAAAAGTTGATGCCGTCGTATACAGGGAAGCCGGAAGCTGTCCGGTCACCTGATAGAACAGGCCGAAATCCGAGTTAAAAATCTTGCCGCAGTCCAGAATCAGCATCATGACAAAGACTGGTTTGATGGCAGGAAGCGTGATATGCCTCGCCTGCTGTGATTTCGTAGCGCCATCCATGACCGCCGCTTCATAGAGAGACGGGTCGATTCCGGTAATGCTTGCCAGATAGAGCACCATGCCGTACCCCATTCCTTTCCATGTATTCAGGAAAATGAGAATGAACGGCCAATATTTCTTTTCCTGGTACCACATGATACGCTCACCGCCCATCGCGGTAATGATACCGTTGATATAGCCTCTCTCCGGTGTCAACAGCGCATAGACAAAATAACTGATGACTACCCATGACATAAAATAGGGCAGGAACATCATCGTCTGATACACTTTGGAACCCTTCTTATTTCTCATATTGCTCAGTATCAATGCCCCACCCACCGCAACGGTCGCACTGATGATGATAAATGCAATGTTATAAAGAATCGTGTTCCGAAGCAGCATCGTAAAAGCATTGGACGTGAAGAAATATTTGAAGTTTCCAAATCCGGCCCATTCGCTGTGCAGCAGATTGTAAATAAAGCCATGTCCGCCGGGCGCCAGTTTGTATACCTTAAATGCAATGATGATACCGAACATCGGCAGATATGAAAATATCAGGAACCACAGCAATGTAGGCAGCGACAGCAGGAACAACTCCGTATCGTCCTTAGACCAACGCTTTCTCCGGGGCTTTTTGACGAGTTTTTTTCCTCCGTCAGTCATTTTCTTTGTCCCCATTCTTTTTACCTCCTTTTTTGTTTATATTTTATTTATTTTTGTTAACTGCATATTAACATTGATTAACTACCATGTCAACAGCATTATGGAAATTTATGATTATACCCAAAAATACACCGTTGAATTTGTCTATTTTTACTATTTTTATAGTGTTATCGCCATCATTTTTACATATCACGTTTACAAATATTAAGCAACCACCAAAACTACATTACTCACCATATTTTATTAACATTTGTAAACTTAATTCTTGTATTTTTTTTCGTACTGTGCTATACTAAACTAAAGCTTCAATTGAATGGACATAAATGGGGGATTATCATGGAAAAAGTTACGATGAAAGACATTGCCGACGCACTCAATATCTCAAGAGTCACCGTCAGCAAAGCATTTAATAATCAGGCCGGCGTATCCGATTCGCTTAGGGAAATGATTTTGGATAAAGCAAAAGAACTCGGATACGCGAAGCTTCCCTACCAGGCTATGAGTCCTGTCGCACGCGATGAGCGCACCGTCGCCCTCGTCGTGTCAAGACCGGATTCCTCCGCATTCTGGACAAATCTGATCCACCGCATGGCGCAGGAACTTTCCGAATACAATCTGAATCTGATGTATATTTACGTTCCTTCCACCTTTACCAAGGATTTCACGCTGCCTTCCATCCTTTCAAATGAAGGCGTGGAAAGCTTTGCTGTCATCAATGTATACGACCCTGTCATTTTAGGCATGGTAAACGACCTCCCGACGCCGAAGGTCTTTCTCGACACCATTCCGACCCTGACAGACCGCAGACTGCACGGCGACCTTCTTTTGATCGAAGGTTTCTGCACGGAGGCCGAAATCACGGAATCGCTGGTGGAAAACGGCCATAAAGAAATCGGATTCCTGGGCGATATCTGCTATGCGCAGACAAATAAAGAACGGTATCTTGGCTACCGTTCCTGTATGGATAAATATGGACTGCCCATCCGTCCGGAGTACTGTCTCACGACAAGCATCGGCATTTTCTCCTACGAGAAGGAAATCTATGCCTTTCTGGACTCCCTGACCGACTGGCCTACCGCCTTCGTATGCGTCAGCGATTATGTCGCTCATTTCGCGCAGCAGTACATGGATGAGTATCCGCAGAAGCTCCCCCATCCCGTTACGCTGACCGGTTTTGACAACACCGAGGAATACAGCAATGTGACCGGAAAAATCACCACCGCCAATGTTCCGACAGGACTGCTCGGAAAAAGACTGGCCCTGCAGCTGCTGTTCCGGACAACCCATCCGGAAGCGCCCCACGAACTGACCTTTATCAAGCCGTCGATCATTCCGTAGTTTCAAAACCGCCACATTCTAATCCGCAATCTGCAGCATCACCCGCAGCACGCAGCATTCCTCTCCGGCATACAGTTCCTTACCGATTTCCATCCCGCCGAAGTATTTGTGTGCTGCATGGCGTATGTTCTCCAGCCCGAAACCATGCCCTTCACCATTCTTCGTGGTCATGGGCAGACCGCTCTGTTCATCCCGCATCAGTTCGCCTGTATAGCTGTTCGCCACTTCTATCATGTACATATTCTTTTTCAGATAAGAAACGACCGCTATATGCGCGCTTTTGCCTGCATTCTTTTCGTTTGATACCATCTCTTTCACAGATGCGTTCTTTCCGTTTGATACCGCCGCTTTCACAAATGCGCTATCCCGCTCTACCGCCTCGACGGCATTGGACAGGGCATTCTGTAGGATGATGCTGATATCAAAAGCATTAATCTTTTCACCTGGCGGATAATGGAAATCACAGTCAAAAATGATTCCTTTTTCTTCCATCTGCCGCTTTTTACCGGACAAAATAACATCCGTCACAGGATTGCCGCTTGCCGTATGGAAAGAAACATCCTGTACTTCTTTTCGAAGTTCTCCGGCGTACTTTTCCGCCTCTTCGTACGCGCCCCGGTCATACAGCCGTTCCAATGTCATGAGATGATTCCCCATATCGTGGCGCAGCTTGCGCATATCCCTATAAAGCCGCTCGACTTCCCCGATATGGTTCTCCAGATCCTGTACCTGCCTTGAAAATACCTCCCGCTTTTTATCCTCTTCCTGCTCGTTCTTCCACTGCCGGAACACATAAGCCGTCACGAGAATCGTAACAAAGCAGAGCACGCTGTATAGCAGCATGAGCCAATCGTAACTTCCATAGAGATTCCACGGGCTCCTTCCGGTATCCCGCTGATAAATATCCTGATAATAGCGCAGTATTCCATAAGCGAATGCGCCGAATACAGCAGGCGTTGCTAATAGGAGAAATTCCTTGACGTTCATATGTTCCCGCCGGCGGCCGTAAGCCCACAGCATACACTTGACCGCACCGTACATGAGAAACCCACCGAAAATTGTCTCTGCGCCTGTCTGTATCACATATTCCACGAACCAGATCATTTCGGTCTTATTGGGAAATGTCTCCACAAAAAGCCGGAAGACTTCATTGTTGACACAGGCCACGATACGCCACGCCTGCCAGCGTACACAGAAAAAAGCAACCGCAAGGAACGCCTTCTGGGCAATATATTCCCTGTCGATATGAACCATAACGAGAAAAGCCGCGAACGCAAGACAGACATAGATGAGCATCACATTTACAGGGAATGGACACCATTCAAAAAAGAAACTGGCCGCAGCATATGCTGCGCCGACACGCCATGTTTTCTTCTTTTCCTCCAGAAAAGGCTTCACCCAGAACACAAGACAGTAAGCGGTAAAGAAAGTTCGGCAGATTTGATAAATAACCGTAGCGGTCTCATAATATCGTTCTATTTCGTTCATTTGCACAGCCCCCTTTAACCCAATAGCCACTCTCGCCGGCAGATGATATTATAGACACAAATCTATCGTTTGGCAAATCATACCTATTCGGAAAGACAGTCTCTTAAACAGTCAACAATCGCCATACAATACGGAATATAAGAATCATTATCTTTATTAGAATAGTAATCAATAAAATCCCTTATATTCTCATCTGAATATCGCTCTTCATCATAAACTTCCGAACTTTCTATAGCATTGCGTCTGTTTCGTATTAGATGATAATTATCAAGTCCCATTTGGGTTATCATTTTCTGTGCAATATTTGTTGTAGGCTTCCTTGGCACACTATGTATTTTCCCGTCAATGGAATATTTAAACATCCGCTCAACTTCTGTTTTCGCTGGTGAAATCATCTCCTCATCCCACCAATCTTCCTTCTTATGCCCACAATGCCCGTCAGAATCAGTAATTCCTTCTCCATTGCAGGAAGCGAACATATTCTTATATTCCAAATCAATCTGCGGAAAGAAAGTTTTAGGCCAAAAATGCTCAATATGTGAATTATTCAGAAATACTCTTTTCATACAATAGCAGCAAATATTGCCCTGCTCCTTAATTAACTGTTTGCGCAAACGTTGTCGCCGCATTTTTCCATCCCGATCATTTGTGGAAAAATCATTTTTGTAATGTGCTTCTCTGCCATTTTCACTTTTAAAATCCTGTTTCCAGGCCTCAAACCACTCCGGTGAGTCTCCTTTATTAATTCTTTTCATTTCGTTTTCCCCGTGCAATCAGTACTCTTGCCTTTGCAACTCCATCCACATATCCATTGGATATTTCATCTAATTTATCTGCTATTTTTTCTGCCTGAGTAAATTCTTTATTGCTAATATACTCGTACATTTCCTCCACCAACTGCTTAATTTCTGCATTTACTGAAGCAGTTCTCATTACTTCCTCTAAAATTACATTTGCATCCCATCCAATAAAAGATTTATATTGCTGGAGACTCACTTTATCATTCTCCCGCAACATATAAAATAGATTAAATGTGTCATCCAGTTCTCCTAAAATTTGTGGCGAATGCGTCGTAATGATAAACTGGATATTTGGAAAGGTCTGTCGTAAAACATTCATTACTTTTCTTTGCCAGGAAGTATGCATATGAAGATCCAACTCATCAATCAAAACAACCCCCTGCCCATCAAGCGGATTTGATAATTGAGGATTTGCCAACGCCATCCTGCGTGCCAAGTCACCAAATAAAGCAATTGTACATTTTTCTCCATCTGATAATTGATTTATCTTTAGATACCGCCCATCTTTTCTCACCTTCATTGCTAATGGCCTTCTATCGATATGAATATCATCAAAACCATCGAGCATAGCAAGCATAGCCTTTTTTACCGCTAACAGACTTCTATCCTCGTAGGCATCGTTTTTTCTCACTTTTTCCTGATTTTCAATATCTTCCTGATTACGAAACCACATAAACAATGTTCTAAAATCAATCTTACTTTCTATCGCTTTATCAAATGCACTAAGCTTAGTAAACTGTCCATTTTTAGCTCTCAGTGGGACATCAAAAACAGACCTGTTAACGCCATAATTTACAAAAACAGGCATATTCTTCATATCTTCTTTTTCAATCCAGTTTCCATTGCCGTCATCATTTCCCTTTTCAATATAATATTCTTCAAATAAAGCAACCAGTTCTCTTAATTCGCTCATTCTATGCTTTCTACCTCCAGATCTGAAAATAGAACGAGAATATTCTTTTAACCTTCCATCTGGGAACTGAAATACCACATTAATTTCAGCCCTTGTCTTTCCATAACTAATATCATCAAGTTCTAATTGCGCCAGCTTTTTTTTTGAAGATACAAGCAGAGATATAATATTTGCGTAAATCAAATCGATTGCTCGTAATATCGTTGATTTTCCTACACCATTAATGCCAAATAGAATTGTACTTTTTCCCTCAAATGGTATTTCCAAATTATCGATTCCTTTAAAATTTGAAACCTTAATCATCTTAACTCTCATCATTCACCTCATAATATCAACATACGTTTTATAATAGAATTATAGCATAATTCCAATAAAAATAAACGTAAAGCTCCAAAGAAATTACTCTGTATCCAAAGAAATCAGACCGCAGTATACAAATTTTTTGTATCCTTTCCATATAAATGCTATAATACTTGCAAAAAAAGAAAAGAGGGGTAATCCTATGAAAATTATAGACGCACACATTCATCTCTGTCAGAGCCTGAATGGTTTCGGAGCAAAAGGGGAACTTCGCTGCATCGGCGGCGGATTTGTAGAATATGCGGACGGAAGCACTTTTCAGATGTTCCCCGCGGAACTCGGCGAATACAACGTGACGCCGGAAGCGGTTCTTTCGCTGATGGACCGTGAGGGCGTGGAGAAAGCCGTGATGCTCCAGGGCAATTTTATCGGCCCCCAGAATCTCTATACATGGGAAGCGATGCAGAAATATCCGGACCGTTTCACGGGCGCGGCATGCTACGACCCATTTTGCAGAAAATATCAGGATGTCCGCAGGCATCTCTTCGAAGAATTGAAATTCCCCATCGTAAAGTTCGAAGTCAGCGACGGAAGCGGACTCATGAGCTATCACAGGGAGTTTGCGCTGAACGGGGAAATGATGGAAGAACAGCTTTGCTATGCGGAATCGCTGGGACTGACGGTGGTATTCGATATCGGCCGACATGGCGGTTGCTGCTGGCAGGTACAGGAACTGGCTGCCGCGGCCAGACGCCATCCCGGACTGCAGTTCGTGGTCTGCCATCTTCTGGCCCCGCAGGGACGAAGTTATGAAAACGACTGGCGTGAAGCGATGAAAGCGCTAAATCTTGACAATGTAGTCTTTGACCTCGCCAGTCTAAGCAGCAACCAGCGGCCCGAACCATATCCCTATCCCACCGCCATATGGTTTATCAAAGAAGCGATGCACATCCTCGGCGCAGACCGTATGATGTGGGGCAGCGACCTTCCGAGCAACCTCTGCCGGGATTCCTACCGCCATCTCTTCGACTATATTCTGGAAAGTCATGTATTTACAGAACGTGAAAAAGAGTCCATGCTTCGGAATACCGCAGACAGAATTTATTTTGTATCGAAGCATTAGAGCAGCTTCGCAATCCTAACGTTTCCCGGCAGTCTGCAGGATCCGGTTCACTGCCGCCTCGGCATGCGTGGGCAGATTTCCGGCAGCTGAAGCATCTGCTCCCGACTCCGGTTCTCTCATGCCCATATAAAAGGTATTCAGAGCGTATCTTGCCAACAATCCCGAGACACGCCCCCGCTCTATGGAATCCTCAGTTCCCAGTACGACCACGACAAGATCATGCTTCATGGTTCCGTCATCCGCCGTCAGGGATGTGACCAGACACGCTCCGGCTTTGTTGGTCGTTCCGGTCTTCAGACCGGTGGTTTCGGGAAGATTGTGTAAAAGCGGATTGGTATTGCGCACTTCAAGATTGAGGGATTCCAAAGCGGCCTCTTCCAGAGAAGTGATATCCGTAATCTGGGGATAGACTTTCAAAAGATAAGAGACCAGCCGGAACATATCCTCCGCGCTCATACTGTTCTGGCGCTTTGCGGGAACCGGGTCTTCCGTAAAAGAGGGCAGACCGTTGCTGTTGAAAAAGACGGCCTGAGAAAGTCCCAGTTCCTGCGCTTTCTGATTCATCATCTGAACAAAAGCCTCCTCCGAGCCGGCAATCGCTTCGGCCAGACACAGCGCGCATTCGTTGCTGGAAGGCAGAAGGGCGCCTGTTAAAAGTTCCTGCACGCTAATCTGTTCTCCGGCTTTCAGGGGAATCACCCCATCGCTCGATTCGGCCAATGTCTGAACAGTTTCCGAGATGGTGACCTGCTCTTCAAGTGCAATCTGCCCCGCTGAGATGGCATCCATTGCCAGGAGACAGGTCATCAGTTTCGTGGTACTGGCTATAGGGTAGGAAGTTTCAGCGTGATACTGGTAATAGAGTTCCCCGGTAGTGGCATCTCCTACCAGCACGCTGTTGACCCCATAGAAATAACCGGCCTGTTCCAGCGCGTCTGGCGAAATGTTAAAAGGCTCCTGTGTATGAATCTGCAGAGAGCCTGCGGCGGGAACGGTAATCTCCACATCCAGGATCATCGCAATATCCGCGGCCATCATGAAACAATCATAACCGCCGGAAGGCAGTTCCATAATCAGGGTATAGTAAGATACCTTCTCTTCATTCACCTTAAATTCGTTTCGCCGCAGGGAAACATCCGGGTTTTCGTCATCTTCCCAGGGAGTATTTTCCACGCCCACAGGTGTATAGACATTTCCCAAATTCAGGGAGACGGCATTTTTCGTAACTTCCAGAGAAAAGGATTTATCCGTATCTTTCAGAAGCACGGCAATGTCACGCAAAGAGAAATAAGTGTTATTGTCATAGCTGTAATCCAGCGTTTTTACCGTGTATGCGGTGCCGCTATCCGTCTGTACCCGGCAGGTCCCGGGAATTTCGTAACTCGCGGCCACCCTGACAGGCAGGATGGAACATACCAGAATAACGGACAATATCAGAGAACTCATTTTCAGCAGTATTTTTTTCATGGAATCTCCTCTCCCGCTCATTGCTCCTGCGTCTGTTTTAACGTGTACATAATAGGATAATCTTCTGAAAAAAGTCCAACAGGGCCGGAATCAGAGGTGGCGGAACCGATCTCCTCCAACAAGATCAGTCGGGAATCCGTCCTGGTATAGTATTCCGCCTTCGCATCAGCAGACCAGCCGGCATCGAACTGTCTTGTCAAAATGCCCTCCGCCGTTTCATAGGTGCCGCTGCCCTCATATTGTGCCTGCAAGTCTTCCAGAGAAGGCAGCAGCGCAGGACCAGAGGTCATCAAATAGGAAATTGTGGACATCCCAAAAGTCTCGGCCACAAGCGCCTCGATGTCTTCCTCTTCCATACTGCCCGTATAGCCTGCCATGCGGAGCCTCTCTGCCAGAATTTCCCGAAAAGCCGCGGCTAACGCCCCATAGGCAGCCTGACTGCAGGCATCGTAGCTTTCCGGCAGGACAGTACAACGGAAATTTCCGCCGGTGCGGTCAGTCTGCTCCAAAGTCAGCTCAACCTGAACGGTCAACCCCTGCATACGGGATTCCATCTCCTCCAGAGAGACAGACACGGCCTCTATATCCTGCAGCCAGCCAAATGCTGTGGCAGCGGCATGTTCTGTCATATCCACATCCGCTGTCCACTCTCCCGATACACTCCCGCCGCCCGACGCAAAAAAGTGCAGATACGCCAAAAGTGCGGTGGATATGCCCAAGGTCAGAAGCAGTATGAGCAATATCGTATTTTTTACGGTATTTTTTATCGCATTTTTTCTGGTTTTTTTAGCTTTTTTTCTCATTGCGCCCCCCGTCCGCAGCCTCCTAATTTTCGATATCCGCGTCTTCTTCATTCGAAACGGATGTCGTCTTATTTGCATTGACTCTCCCCAGATTTCTCTCCTGATAATCAATCGTAATGGATAAATCCGTCCATGGCCCCTGGATACCTTTTGATCTGAATTGCTCGAGCAGTTTAAAATTGCCGTCATTATCCACCATAATATTGTCAGGACTGATATCTCTATGGATAATCCCTTCTTTATGCAATGCCTGATTTAGCTATGGCAACAGGTACAACTTGAGTCGTCTTACCCGAAGTAACATATGTTATCCCAAAACCACCTTCGCCAAGAACCGTATGGATGCGGTACCTCTTTTGAATCTTCCGTATTATCTCTATTAATATATACGGTCTTTTCATCATCTCTCATTCTGATATGTTCCTTCACTATGCAATGATCGTTTTAATAACCATATCTTTCTCTCAGCCTGCAAACTCTGGAGCGAAGCTGAAATCGTCCTGATACCAGTATTCGCTGTGAAAATATATTAAAAATCGGAAAATACTTCCATCTGCCGTTTCAGTTCTTCTACGATCTCGCGGTTCGTATCCATACGGCCTGTGATATCTCCCATATTCTCCACCAGACTCTTCGTACTGCCTGCAACTCCGGTAATACCGGCGGCGCCGTCATCAATCGCTCTTGTGATACTTTCAATAGAACCGGCTATCTCGGTCATGGAATTTCTAAGGCGGTCGGTCCTGCTGTTAAATGCATCGATCATTTCCTTCACATAATCGGCATCCTCTTTATACTGTCTTCCAGAACGGACAAATTCCCGGAACTCCGTCAAAATCGTCTCACTCAGATAGTCCGCCATTTCCTGGGAGTTCTTTGACAGGTTATGTACTGCATTTGTAACAATCTGATTGACTTCCTGAATACGCCCGGCTGTTTCACCGCAGGAGTTTGCCAGAGATTTAATCTCTGCTGCAACGACGGCAAAGCCTTTTCCGGCTTCTCCGGCCCGCATGGCTTCTATGGAAGCATTAATGGCGATCAGATCGGTCGTTGATGAAATGGTCACGATATCTTTTGTCAGTTTCGTTACCTGATCTACACTCTTACTGTTTTCAATAGCCTCTTCAAGCACCTTCAAGATATCTGCCGTCTTCTTTTGAATCACTTCTGTGTTCGTCTGTGCCGCTGCCTCCATCTCATTTGCGCGTATCTTCATCGCAGAGGAATAATCCGTAATGGCGCCGCATTCTTCCGCCATATCACGAACATCCTCTTTGATGCCCGCGACGCTGCTGTTGATGTTCGCCGCATTCTTTGCCACCTTCTGGATTGCCATGGACAGAGAACCTGCGAGAGAGGATAACTCCCCGGCGCTTTTTCCCGACGTGCGGGTACGTTTCAGCACTTCGCCGGTCACTTCATCAAGCCGCTCGGAACTTTCCTGAAGCGTATCAACAGTTCCCTTGATCGGTCTTATCACATATTTTTTAATGATCCGTATCGCTGCGAGCACTAAGATCAGACAGGTTACAACAGATGCTACAGCGATGACGAATGATACGATATAGACGAATAAAAGCTTCTGCCTCGCATCGGCTGTCCTTGCGCTTACAGCCGCATACAGCGCATCGGCATCGTCCGCTATGGCTGCGCCGAAGCCCGCAACGTCTCCATTTGCATAAGCATAGGCATCCTGTGTCTTACTGTCCGCACTCGCACATACAAGATAGACCAGAGCGTGTTTAAAAGAATCATAGTTTGCTAAAAGCTGTGCATAAATCTCTTCTTCATCTTCCGTAACATAGTTTTCATATTCTTTTAAATATGCCTCCAGCGTTTTTTCTTCTTCTTTGATCTGTGCCACAACAGTGATCATCGTATCATAATCCGTTGCGACGATATGGGACAACGCCATCTTGTGGATGTTGGTAGTCGTATAACGGATATTCTGCAATGTTTCCAAACCTGCCATATAATTATCCACGATTTTCGAAGCATTGGAATTTACGTTGTTGATACCGAAAACCGACAGAGCATTTGAAATCAAAGCCACTACTCCCAGAAGAATGATGGGAAGTATCAGACGCTGTTGTATGGTAAGTTTTTTCTTCATCTTACATTAATATATCCTTTCAATATATGATTCTATCAGGTAATTGCGAAACGATGTTTTCAAAGGTTCCCGTTGTACAAAATAGACAATCACCGCAGGGCACGCTTTCGCTGCACTGTCACTCGCAGCGGTGCGTAAGACGCCAAAACACGGCGTCTAAGCACCGGCGGTGCCAAAGCGCCCTGCTTGCGATTTGTCTATTCTGTACAACTGCTTTCCAGAAAAATGCGTTTCGCAATTACCTATATGATTCTATCTTGCAGAAACGGCTTCCGCCATCTCGTCTAACTGCTCCTGCAGATTCCGGCCGGAAGGATTTCCAGCCGCCATATTTTCCGCAAATTTTGAAACGGGGTCCCAGAATTTACCGCCTACCCGCTGAAGCTGAGAAAACGCAGACTGCTCTAAAAGAGCAGTGATTGCCGGCGACTGCCTGATTTCTGCGGAATCTGCGACCATAATATTTGACGGTCCCTGCCCCCGCATTTCAAAGCGGAGACGCTGATTCTCTTCATTCGTAATCCATTCGGCGAGTCTGGATGCCCATTCCGGATATTCTGAATAGGCATTTACGCCGATCAGCTTACAGCCGGAAAAAGAAGCCATCTGTATCTGGCGGCCATTGCAGCTGTACGTCGGCAGCTTAACGGCTCCGGCATCCCCGCCCCAGGCCTCTTCTACCGCAACGGCATTCCATACACCGCTTACACCTGCAATCACTGTGCCATCCCTTACTCCAGCCAGAAATTCTTCATCTGTATAATTGGCAAAACCCGGATTTTCCGCAACCCGCAGCATTGCCTGGGCTACATCGATGCCCCGGATATCACCATCGGTCTGATTCCATGTGCAGTAGTTCGTGATTCCGTCATCGTTCAACCCGACTTGGAGCCCTGTATTTCCAAAGAAAGAATATACATACCATGCCGAGGACCAGTCCATGGTAAATAATTTGCCGCTGGCATCCGCCGCTTCCAGGATGCCATCCAGTGTTCTAACCTGCTCTTCCGTGATATACCGCTTGTTATAATATAAGAAATATCCATTGTCGGCGGTCAATGGATATGCGTATAGCTGCCCGTTTACCGTGGCAGCCTCTACTGTACTTGAAAGGTTTCTATCCCTGATCTCATCCGCACTCTCGATGGGGTCCAACGCTCCGGCGGCCGCCAAAGCATTTAACTGATCGTCTGCAAAGGTAAAGACATCCGCACCGTCTTCCAATCCGCCGAGCAAAACATCTTTACACTGGGATTCTCCCTGTACCTCAAATGAAATCTGAAAGTCCGCCTGCCCCTGATAGTTTGTCTGGAAACTCTGTATAATCCGGTTCATCAGCTCCGTGTCCTCTTCCGCTCCCCAGACCACCAGTTCAACTTTCTGAGGCTCCGTATTCTCCAAAACCGGCTCCTCTGCTGCGCTGCATCCCGTAAGCACCGCTGCACATAGAATCCCCGAAAACAATTTCCATATACTTTTACCCATATATATTCCGTCCTCATATGTTCCTTTTTTCCAGTGGTTATTATACCATCGAAAAAGACCACATGCAATATGGGATAATTCCTGAAACATCAAAAAATGATTGTATAAAAGCGGCTCTTTAAGAGTTCCTTTTATACAATCATTATGTCTGGCCAGTCCTGCTTCTACTTATAAATCAATGCGTAAGCATAGAACTTATTTGTCCTTATCGTAATCGTTCTGGGATTGCTGTCTAAATCGTTATAAATAATCGCTTTCCCACCCTTTGTAACGCAGATCATCTTATAGTCTCTGTCATTTTTATAAATAGCTGACGGGATTTCTATCGTAAGCTGTACTTCCTCATCTGTGCTGTAGGTAGTATTGGAAAGTGCATATATGTTATAAGTCCTTCCAATCGTATAATCCCCAAGAACTGTCTCAAAAGACTGAAAGCACATAGGCCCCTGCATTGCATTCTCCATGACGATCGGGTAAGCATTCTCTTCTGGCAGGGTGTACCGGATGTCTTCCTTTCCCATACAGGTATACCGTTTTAACTCATCAAGCGTTGTCGGTTTCCATATTTCTACAACCGGTTTGATGCCAGAATTGATGACAGATGACGCCATAGAGGTATCCTCAGCCCCGTCACTGCCTATATCCTCATTATTGCTGACATTATCACCGGAACTGCTGCCCGGTCTGTCGCTGCCGGAAGTATTTCCGGAATCACTTCCCGGTCTGTCTCCACCAGGATTATTGCCGGTATTGTTATCGTTGTTATTATCGTTATTGTTACCATCATCAGGCGCAGGGGTGTAGTTATAATGTATCGTAATCGTTGACACTGTCGTTGCCGTATCACCTATTTTACTTATGCTGTTCCACTGCGCTTCGGTGCCGGTAAAGTAAATATCCGTCAGAGAAGAACAGTCTGAAAATGCGGCTATCCCTATTGTCGTTACACTGTCCGGAATGATGACAGCGGTCATCCTGGAACAGGAAGCAAATGCTGATGCCCCGATACTTTCCGCCCCCTGCGGGATTTCCACTCTGCCAAGCATCAGGCAATCCTGAAACATTCCCTCACCAATACAATTTATACTTTTTGGCAGTGCTACATTCTTCAAATTGTAGCATTCCGTAAACAAATTATCACCCAGCTTTACCTGCCTGCTGCCGGGGGCAAACGTCGCACTCGTCATTTCCTGGCATTGAAAAAATGCTCCGGCCCCCACCTCTCCAATACTGGCAGGCAGGGCTATGGAAGTGAGGCCTGCACAGCTTCGGAAAGCATTCTGGCCGATTGTTTCCACTCCTTCGGAAACAGTCGCCGAACGGAGACTCTGACATGCGCGGAAAGCGCTGTCACCGATGGTTTTCACACTGGAAGGAATGTCCACGGAAATAATCGAAGAACCGTAAAATGCGTTGCTTCCAATCGTTGTCACACTGGAAGCAATCTCCGCACTGAGAACCCCGCAGTTCCAAAAAGCGCAGGCGCCGATACTTGTAACGCCATTCGCGATAACGACCTTCCGAATCTGGCTGCTGTTACCGCTCCACGGCTGGTCTGTAATACTGCCAAAATCCGGCATAGCTCCCTGACCGGAGATGGTCAGCGTACCCGCTTTCGTCAAATTCCAGGTAAGCCCTCCGTCAAGCGGTCCGCCCGCAATCGTGTCGTTTGCAGTAGGATCATCCGGTGAAACATAACCTTCCGGATAACGGGTAATATAATGGCTTGTGCTGTTCATCACCTCGTCCCTGGACATTGCACGCCCCCAATGGACTGTACCGTTGTAATTTCCTTCAGCAAGAATCACACCCGCATCGCTCACCTCAAGCACGATCACGGTATGGGTATCATTATTTACCCGCAGGATATCTCCGACTTTGATATCCCCAAATGTAAATGCACCTGCTGCATACATCCTTGCCGGCAGACTGCCAAATGCCGCATCGCTGAGTACAAAAGCGAAGGCTACGCAGCCTGCAGCTACAATATTCTGCCCATTAAGTGCACCGCCCTTCCACTGGTAATATTGTCCCGCTGCATCCGGATAAGGCGTATAATTGGTCCAGGTCGTCCCTTCCTTATACGCATCCTGATCTCTTAGTGCGATCATGTCTGCATGGACTCCCGATGGGGTAAGATTCGTACTGTCGCGGGTGACTAATCCGTCTATGGATTCCGTAAGAACATCCCCCTGCGGCGAAGGGGCTTCCTGCGGGACAATGACTGCATTGTCACCAGTATCCGATTCATCCACAGATTCGTCTATTAATTCGTCCGTAGATTCATCTGTTGATTCTTTCGTGGAGTCATCTGTTGATTCTTCCGTAGAGTCATCTGTTGATTCTTCCGTGGAGTCATCTGTTGATTCTTCCGTAGAGTCATCTGTTGATTCTTCCGTGGAG
>CAMWXB010000014.1 GCA_947178125.1 uncultured Lachnospiraceae bacterium
ATATTATAATAGATATTAAAAATAAGATTGACAAAAATATTGTACATATGATAAAATAAGACTACGATAAAGAAGGAGGAAAACCATATGGAAAAAAACAACAATTACTTCAACAAATTATTGAAATACAGCAAAACGGGTAAGAAACAAGTCGCATTATATTTAGATGAATCCAAAATTGAGAGAATCGATACGATAGGGAAACTTTTTTCTTCGATAAGCGATTCAAAGAGCTTTTCGCGGAACACATTAATCGAGGAAGCGATTGATAAATTTCTGGATGAATCGGAGAAGTTTCTGCAGGAGGAACACGGAATCAATGTTGATGAATTTCTGGAGGAAGCGAGGTCGGGAAAATGTGATACGGTAATTCTGGCTTCTTCCGGCAGGGGATTTGAGGAAACATTTCTGGGCGAAGAGGAGCCGGCCTGCTGGTATCCGTGCAGAATCAGTGAGACCAGAGAAGCCAATTTGAAGTATATTGCGATATATCGCGGGGCGCCTGTTTCGGCGATTACACATTATGCGAAAATTAAGGAATTTGCATACGATCAGGAAAGGGAATGTAAGGTCTGTTATTTTGATGGTTCTCCGATTGAACTGCCGAACAAGATAGGGATGGGAAATAAGGAAACCTGTTTCTTTGTAGGAACAAAGTATACTACACTTGAATCCTTATTAAATGCCGATAAGGTAGATGAGATTACTTTCGGATAAACATTCGTTGATTTTTGCAGGGAAGAAGAATAAAATTATTTTATCTAAGAAGAGGAAATGACAGGTGCAATTCGATGAATACCAAAACACATATGGTCATTATCAAAGGTGAAATCAGGACATCTGAGGTACAATCGTGTCAGTATGACCATCTTACGAATAAATGGGAAGTTACGTTCCGTAAAGGCAAAACCTATTCATATAGCTGTGAAAATATAGAATATTTAAAGAATCCGGTTGTCTTAAATCCTCATATGTATCGCTTTAGCCGAAATGGGCGTGACCTTTTTGGAATAGAGGCCGCCTGTCTTTTTCAGGGCAGATGTAAGACATATTGCCATATATGTTTTGAAGACGGACAGGAGAGAGACTATTTACAAAGCGAATTAACAGTGGCGGAGTCGTGCCTGAATCAGCGCCAGGCGAAGGATGTATTTGAATATATCAGACAGATTGCGTGTCTGAGCGATATACGGAATGAGGAAACAGGGGAAAAAATACTGGCAAAGAGGCTTGCAAGGATAACTTTTGTGGGAAAAGATACTGCTTTGGCAGGCTACCTTGCGCCTTCCTCACAAAAAAAGAAGGCAGAGAAAGAATATATACCGATTTTTCCTTTTGGTTGTAATAATAGTCAGTATACAGCAGTTAAAAATGCGATGGAGAACCAGATCAGTGTTATACAGGGGCCGCCGGGAACCGGTAAGACGCAGACCATATTGAATATTATTGCCAATATACTGATGCAGGGTAAAACAGTACAGATTGTTTCCAACAATAATGCTGCGACGGAAAATGTACTGGAAAAGCTGTCATCTCCCCGCTATGCGCTGGGATTTATTGTGGCGGCACTGGGAAATTCCCAGAATAAAAAGGCGTTCATCAATGGACAGAGTGCTGTATATCCGGATATTTCATCGTGGAATCTGGATGAAGAACATCGTATTCTGCTAACTGATATACAGGCTAAATCAGTACAGTTGAGAAATATTTTTGATAAACAGGAAGAACTGGCGGATCTAAAGCAGGAGCATGCGCAGTTGGTAACGGAATTTGCGTATTTTAAGCAGTATGTTGAAGAAACAACGGCTCGTATGGACAGTATTGATGCAAAGAAGCGTCTTTCGTCAAAAGACTGGATGACCTTATGGCAGGAATGTCAGATTATTTCAGAAGAAAAATCTCAGATTGGATTGTTCTTTAAGCTGAAAAGTCTGTTCCGATATGGATTTTGGAATCGAAGTTTTTATAAACAGGAATTGTCCAAGATCATTACGTCATTTCAGAAAATGTATTACGACGTAAGGGAAAAGGAGTTATCGGAGAAAATATCGGAAATAGAAGATTATTTAAAGGGTGTCAGCAATCAGCTGTCAGAGGAATTGTGTGACCAGTCAATGTTGTTATTAAAGGATAAACTGGCAAGGAAATATGCGGAAAAGGAAAGCCGCGTCGTATTCATGGAAGATGATTTATGGAAAAATCCTTATTGTGTTCTGGAAGAATATCCGATTATTCTGAGTACGACATTTTCTTCCAGAAGCAGTCTGAATGCGGATGTGGTATATGATTATCTCATCATGGATGAGGCATCACAGGTCGATGTGGCAACCGGTGCGCTGGCACTGTCTTGTGCCCGGAATGCCGTTATTGTGGGAGATACGAAGCAGTTGCCCAATGTCGTTACAGAGGATGTGAGAAAACGGGCAGAAGCAATTTTTGACAGTTTTCATATTCACGATGGTTATCGCTTCACGAAGAGCTTTTTGCAATCGGTGCTGGATGTTATGCCCGATGTGACGCAGACACTGCTGCGGGAACATTATCGATGTCATCCTAAAATCATCAATTTCTGCAATCAGAAGTTTTACCGCGGCGAACTCGTTATCATGACGGAGGATAAAGGGGAAGAGGATGTACTAGCTGTGATAAAGACGGTTCCGGGAAATCATGTCCGCAATCATTACAGCCAGAGACAGATTGATGTCATCAAGAACGAAGTGATTCCGACATATGTTACGGACGCAGAACATACAGGTATCATTGCGCCTTACAAAAATCAGGTCGAAGCATTGGAAAAAGAGTTTCAGGGGATGGATGTCGCGACCGTACATAAATTTCAGGGGAAGGAAAAAGATACTATTATCATTTCAACGGTAGATGATGAAATAACGGAATTTGCGGATGACCCATACCTAATCAATGTGGCCGTATCAAGAGCGAAAAAAAAGCTGATGTTAGTTGTGACCGGAAACGAACAGCCGCGGGAATGTAACATTACGGATTTGATTGCATATATTCAATATCATAATTTTGAGGTTTCTGAAAGTAAGGTATATTCGATTTTTGACTATCTGTATAAGCAGTATCAGGAAGAGAGAAAAGAATATTTGAAGAGGCATAAAAGAATCTCGGAGTATGATTCGGAAAATTTGATGTATGCTTTTATAGAAGATGTACTGGCAAACGATAAATATGCCTGCCTGAATGTAGTGTCTCATTTTCAACTGCGGATGCTGTTGAAAAATCCGACTTTGCTGGAGGAACAGGAACGACAGTATGCAATGAATCCCGCTGCTCACATTGATTTCCTGATTTATAATAGAATCAGTAAAAAACCGGTACTGGCTATAGAAGTTGACGGATATGCTTTTCATAAGAAAGGGACGGACCAGCATTCGCGCGATGTCCTGAAAAATCATATTTTGGAATTGTATGAAATTCCTTTGCTGCGGTTTCAGACGAATGGCAGCGGTGAAAAAGAAAAAATTATGGAGAAGCTTGATGAAATGATGGATGGAGGTAACATATCATGAAACTACTGATCAAACAACGCATATTCTCCTGGAGGGATTCCTACGATGTATACGACGAAAGCGGAGAAGCCAAATATACCGTCAAATCGGAACTGTTCTCATTTGGGCACCAGCTTCATGTATATGACCGGAATCAGAAAGAAGTCGGCGTTATTCATCAGAAATTGTTGTCTCTTTTGCCAGCCTTTGAAATAGAAATCGACGGAAGAAGCAGAGGAACGATTCAAAAGCAGTTTACCCTTTTTAAGCCGCGGTATGAAATTGATTATAACGGCTGGCGCGTGGAAGGAGATGTTTTCGGCTGGGATTATGATGTTTACAGCGGATACAGCGTTGTAGTACATATTTCCAAGGAATTGCTTCATTGGGGCGATACCTATGTGATTGATTTCGGGAACCCGGCGGATGAATTGGACGGCCTGCTTTTGGTGCTCGCCATCGATGCGGCGAATTGCAGTCAGAACTAGGGTGAGAAGAAGGAAAAAGGGAAAAGTACATGAAAGGAAAAGTTGTTGAAAGAAAAAACGCTAACGGAAAATACAATATGACCGCGCGGTCAGCGGGCGCGCTGCTACTTACAGCATTGTTTCTCACCGCCTGCGGTACAGAAGAACAGACTGATTCAGCAGACGGCCCAGAAATGTCGAATACCGTCGAAGAAATTGACAGCTCTGTCAGAAAAAGTACGGATGAAGAAGCGCAAAATACCGAAGATGCGGAATCTCCCGAACTGCCGGAAGCAGCTGAGCCCTGGACAGACTTGACCCCGCGTCCGATTGATTTCCCGTTTCCCTATTTTATGGAAGAATACACGCTGTCGCTCGTACCGTTACGGGATGAACCCGGCCAATATGCGCTGCGGCTTTGCAATGAATATGGAACAATTGTGCAGCAGTTCTCCTGTGGTGCGCTGACGGAGCCGGTAACATATCAATATGATGATTTATACTATGATTATTATGCGGACTTGGAAATTTTTTCGGCAGACAGCCCGACAGGACTTCTTTTTCCTTTTGATCCGAATGGCGATGAGTTTATAGAGGAGGCAATCGAAATTCCCCGTTATGAGGACGTTGACGGGCCAAATGTCATGGTATGTGAAGAAAATGAAGAATATGTGGAAAAAAAGATTTGTCAGTTGAATAAGGCATATGACTGGATGGAGGAGCTTCGGCAGTGGCATTTGGAAAAAGAAACGGGAAAGTTGGTAATATGGAACTGCCTTGAGCAAAGGGCTGTCTTTTCAGGGCAGACAGCTTTAGATGAAAACTGGGAACCGGTGAATATGAAATATTATTATTATCATTTATGGAATGCCTGGTATCTGCTCGGTTCCTTTTCGGAGCAGGATGTGATTCCCGTCTGGATATCCGAGCCGAGGGAAGAAATGGGCGAGCGGGAAGAAAGCGGTTTTGAGTATGTGCAGTATGCCGTCTGGGGAAATTCCGGATATACGGCAGAGTACAAAGACAAACAGTCTTTGCTGGATGAATATGGGTTCGGGGATAAGGAACCTGATTATGAGTCTTACGATGAAAGAGGCAATCTCCGGCTGGAGCTGTATGTGGACGAGACATCGGGAACGGCATGCGGCTTTGCCCACGATTACCGTTATACATACGATCTGGAGAAACGGGAATATCTTTATGGCTTTACGGTCGATTCCATTTGGGAACAGGAGTGGAAAGAACCCGACCCGTTCAATATGAAATCTGTCGATGGAACGGATGGCGCGAACCAGGTGGAAGCATATGAAGAAAGATTGGATTACAGAGAAGACGGACAACCGGATTATTTTGAATCAAAGGGCTATATCGAATGGCTGCGGGATGAGGACGAGGAAGAGGAATACAAAGATATGCTTTTACAGATCAGCTATATCTATCGGGATGACGGCACTTTATATTATCGGGGATATCGGCATAACAATTCTGTATTCGGTACGACTTTCTGTAATCTGAACAGTTACTATGACGAACGCGGAAGGGTCAGCTACGAGGATGGCTATATTACCCATGGCACTTATTACTATTACTATTTTTATGAGAATGATGAAAAAAAACCAAAATACTGTCTGGCATTAGATGACAATCTGGGGTATCATATTCCTGTAATGATACGTTTTCGGTAAAATGAAAAATACAGAGTACGAGACGATAAGGAGATTAGGAGGAGACAAATTATGCAAATGGATATCAAAGAGGTAAAATTGGAAATCTATGTCCCGGAGGAATATGTCGCGAAGATCAGGGATGATCTGGCTGAGAGAGGTATCGGCAGAGTCGGTAATTACAGCCATGTTGTTGCTTATCAGGAGTCTAAAGGGTTCTGGAAACCTCTTGAGGGAAGTAAGCCTTATCAGGGAGAAAAAGGAGAACTGTGCAGTGGAACAGAAGTAAAGATGGAAGTACACTGTCCGGTCGAAAAGGTAAAACAGGCTTTTCGGATCATCCAGATGATTCATCCGTATGAAGAGCCGGTCATCGATATCATACCGCTGTTGAATGGACAGCTGTTCTGAAAAGAGCAGAGACTACAATTGAACTTGATTTTGGAGGCATGGTCTTTATGGGGCAGAAAGAATATTTACATATTGAGAAAGGATTCAAAGGAAAGGAGCGCACCGATAAAGCGCCGGACAATCGCGTATTGGACAGTGAAACGCAGGCTGTGGCACAGCTCTTATATGGAACCGGAAATCATGCCAAACTGGCGGCGATGCAGAGGCGCTTAGAGCCGTTATCCCTGAAAATAATCGGGTTAAAGGATATTGTGCAAAAATTTCCTTCAATTCCAAAAGTGCGGGAAGATGGTGCGACGCCGCTCGAAAATGCGGAGAAGAAAGCGCTTGCCTATTACAGGGCATTTCGGATGCCTGTATTTTCCTGCGATTCCGGCCTGTATTTCGAGGGGGTTCCGGACGAGGAACAGCCGGGCGTTCATGTAAGGACAGTGCGGGGGAAAACGCTCACCGATGAAGAAATGCTGAAGCATTACGCAGGCATGGCGAAAAAGTACGGCGATTTAAAGACCGTATACAGAAATGCGGTCTGTCTCGTAATTGATGAAGCGCATATCCATAAAGCGATGGAAAAAAGCATGGAAAGCGAGCCTTTTCTGATTACATCCAGACCGCATAAAGACGGCATTCGCGAAAGAGGGTTTCCTCTCGACTGCCTGTCCGTCCATATCGGAACGGGAAGCTATTATTATGATCTGCCGGAAAGCAAACTGGACCAGTTTGCCCTGGAAGATGGTTTTCTGGCATTTTTTGAACAACACATTTTTATGTGATAGAAAACTGTCATCATGCTTTTTATGTAGCATCCATCCAGACGCGCATCTGGTTTTCGCCCCGGTTGCCCCAGGTATAATAAGGAACGGCCATAGCTTTGCACGGTTTAGCGCCGGGCGCTTTGTCCGTATACAATTCATCGATTGCATCCGTGCGGAAGGCATCGGCCGTGATCGTTACCGTGCCGCCCAGAAGATTTTCTTGAAAATCGGATACTTCAAGACGGCCTTCTTTTTGTAGAGAAAGAGACAGCACATCACCTTGATTGTCTACGCCCTCGAAGCAGTATATGAGCGGCCCGCGGCTGATGGCCGTCTTGCCGGTCAATTCCGGTATTTTGGGCGAAGCATATTGGAAGCGGGCTGTTCTATCGAGCGACAGTTTGACGGTATCTCCATCCGAGACGGTAAGATATAGATACCCCTTTTTCAGTGTGATATCCGCCGCATCGGGCGTTTTTTCGTTCAGTGTAAGCTGCCATGTCCTGCTCCATCCGGGAATGCGGACAGCCAGTCTGCCGCCCTTTTCGATGCGGTAGAGAATATCGAAATCATAAGGATATTTCGTTTCACAGGTGAATCTCATTCCATTCTCAAGGCTGACTTCGCCTTCTGCGAACAGATGGCAGAAAGCCGTATCAGCGTTTTCTCCGTAAGCATATTTCCCGAAAGAAGAAATCAGACGGGCAACGTTCGGCGGGCAGCAGGCGCAGGCATACCATTTCGGGCGTACCGGAAGGTCGTGCCTGTGTGTCGGGGAAATACCGGATATGCCCGGAACGACTTCCAACGGATTGACATAGAAGAAACGCCTGCCATCGAGCTGCATTCCGGCAAGCACTGTATTGTAAAAGGCGCGTTCGCATATATCGCCGTATTCTCCGTTCAATTCATTTTCAAGCATTCTGGAGGCAAAGAATATCAGACCGATGGAAGCACAGGTTTCCGCATAAGCGGTGTCACCCGGCAGATCGTAATCGACGCTGAAAGCTTCGCCGTGAACGGTAGAACCGATGCCGCCAGTCAGATACATACGGCGCCTGGTAATGCTTTCCCATAATCTGCGGCAGGCCTCGAACAATTCTTTGTCGTCTGTGGCTGCGGCAAAGTCTGCCATAGCGGTATAGAGATATACAGCGCGTACTGCATGGCCGACTGCGTCTTTTTGTTCCCGCACAGGGGCGGATGCCTGTAAATAGTCTGTCTCTGTAGGAGAGTTTCCCCACACGCTCCAATCACGCTTTTCCTTTTCTTTCTCATAAAAATGCGGGTCCACACCGCGCGTATTGATAAAATGTTTTGCCAGTTCCATGCAATGCTCATTGCCGGAGACGCGGTACATTTTCAGGAGAGCCAGTTCCACTTCGGGATGTCCCGGGCAGCCTTCGTGTCCTTCCGTGATGAAATGCCGGTAAATGTGCTCCATATTTTTCAGCATGACCTGTAAAAGCTTATCTTTTCCGGTCGCTTCATAATAAGCGCATGCCGCTTCCATCATATGGCCGGAGCAATACAGTTCATGGCCTTCCAGAAGATTCGTCCACCGTTTGTCCCGGTCTTTGATCGTATAATAGGTATTCAGATAGCCGTCTTCATCCTGTGCGCCGGAGATAATGTCGATCAGCGAATCGACCGTGCTCTCCAGCTTGTCATCCGGAAAAAGAGAGAGGGAATAGGAGGCCGCTTCAATCCATTTGGCAGCATCGCTGTCCTGAAAGACCATGCCGTAAAAGCCGTCGCCGCAGTCAGCATCGCTGCCGTCGTTTTTGGAACGAAGGACCTTTCCGGCATTGATGAAATTCTGAATTACATGACTTTTCTCCGTATCCGGCGCTTCATCGCAAAGAACGCCGTACTGATAGGGAATTACGACGTCTTTCACCAATCGCTGGTATGTTCCGATGAATCCGCCGGCCCGATAGGCTCTGATAGATGCCTGATGCTGTATTTTCATAAAATATCTCCCTTCGCCGTCATTGGCAGCATGCCCTGTTTTACTCTTCGCTCCCTCTGGAGACGAGCGGATGCAGATAAGCATACTGCAATGCCTTGTTTTCGGAAGTGATCATCGTTGTTATGATGATATCTCCGTTTTCCCGATACCAGACGCCGCCGTAGTTGCCAATGCCGCCGGCGTCGTATCCGCTTTCACCATTCTCTGCGGTGATGGATGTGCTGATGGTCTCGTAAAGAGATGCAATCTCGTCCGCATCTTCCGCGCTGTAGTTCCAGGCGACGCTCATCAGCTTATTTTCTTCGTTGAACATATATTTGACCGTACCGGAAAGACCCTCATATTCTTTTGGATAAGTATAGCAGAGTCCGCCATACAGGGAATCGTAGGTGGAATAGCCTTTGCCCTCTGCGGAGAGCATATCATCTACCGTACTGCTCCATTGAAGTTCCGTAAAAGGGCAGTCGAGCGCCGGTTCCGTTTCTTTTTCTCCGCCGCAGGCGGTCAGGAGGCAGAGCAGGAGCATACCGGTCAAAAGGGATAAAAAATGGATTCTTTTTGTCATATCTGTCATGGAGAACCTTTCTTGTTAATCGGATAGGAAATTGCTGTGTAAGTAACGGTGTCTTTTTATCAAAATTCCGCTTTTATAAATTGTTTCGGTGTGATTCCCTTGTATTTGTGAAATGTTTTGATAAAGTAACTTTCGTCATTAAAACCGCAGGAGATGGCGGCTTCCTTGATGGAAATATCCTTTGTGGAAAGCATCTCGCAGGCACATTCGATTCGATAATAATTCAGATAGTCAATCGGCGTGCGTTCCGTCATGCTGCGGAAATAGCGGCAGAAATATTTGGGATTCATTCCCGCGATTTTGGCCAGACTGTCAAGGCTGATGCTATTATAATAATTCTCTGCGATATAGGCAAGCACATTTTTGATGGAATTCAGGTGCCTTGCAGCTTTCGCGTCTTTGACATTTTCTTCATAAAGGTGTTCTTCCAGAATTGTGCCGATGAGCTGATACAGGCAGCCCTGTGTCATAAATTCATAACCGGTCCGCCGGCCGGACAGGGCGAGGCAGAGATTGTCCACGATGGGCCAGATAGCCGGACTGACCTCGGAAAGAAGCGTGTGTATGGTAATTTTGTGGTCCATGATGTCGTGGATATGTTTGGAGCACGCGTGGTTATCCTGCATCAGAATCTGAAGGTCAAAAACAATACAGTCGTAGACGCAGGTCTGGTCCTGCGGGTTGCCGCCGTGCAGCGTGCCGTCCGTAATGAAAATAACGTCGCCTTCGTGACAGGTGCGGATATCATTGTTCAGGGTCATATGAAAATGGCCGGAGAGAATACGGATGATCTCGTAATGACGGTGCCAGTGATAGGGCATGTAATAGCGCGGGCTATGGGGCGTCTGGTGATAAAAAGCGATAGGGAAATTGAAGGTGCCCTGCTGCCGCTGCTCTTTATAATCAAGATATTTCATTGTCCGGCGTACTTCCTTTCTGAATAGAAACAGGTGAATATTGTTGTATTTTTTTATATTATATCACTTTTCTTTTTTTATGCCAGTCTTTATAATAAAAATAGTAATCATTATGTCTAAGGAGGTTGAGTGTTAAATGGCAAAAAACAGATTAGTTGGTGACTATCCAGTAATTGGTATCAGACCTACGATTGACGGTCGCAGGGGCGCGTTGAAAGTAAGGGAATCTCTGGAAGACCAGACGATGAACATGGCAAAATCAGCGGCAAAATTGTTTGAAGAAAACTTGAAATATTCAAATGGCGAGCCGGTAAAAGTCGTGATTGCGGATACGACGATCGGACGTGTTGGAGAAGCGGCTGCCTGCGCAGCGAAATTTAAAAAAGAAGGCGTTGATATTACACTGACTGTAACGCCCTGCTGGTGCTACGGTGCGGAGACGATGGATATGGACCCTATGACCATCAAAGCGGTATGGGGCTTTAACGGAACAGAACGTCCGGGTGCGGTATATCTTGCTTCCGTATTGGCTACGCATGCACAGAAGGGACTTCCGGCATTTGGCATTTATGGTCATGAGGTACAGGATGCGGACGATACTTCCATTCCTGAGGATGTTAAAGAAAAACTGCTTCGTTTCGGCCGAGCAGCTGTTGCGGCGGCTACCATGAGAGGCAAATCCTATCTGCAGATCGGTTCCGTTACGATGGGTATCGGCGGTTCCATTATCGATCCTGCATTTATCGAAGAATATCTTGGTATGCGTGTGGAATCCGTGGATGAAGTGGAAGTTATCCGCCGCATGACAGAGGAAATTTATGATAAGGCTGAATATGAGAAAGCTTTGAAGTGGACGAAAGAGAAATGTAAAGAAGGCTATGATAAGAACCCTGATTTCGTAAAAGCTTCCGATGAAGAAAAAGAGAAGACATGGGAATTTGTCGTTAAGATGATGGTCATCATCAAAGACCTGATGAACGGCAATCAGAATTTGCCGGAAGGCTGCGAAGAAGAGATGGTCGGCCACAATGCGATTGCGGCTGGATTCCAGGGACAGCGTCAGTGGACGGACTTCTATCCGAACTGCGATTTCCCGGAAGCGTTGTTGAATACATCCTTTGACTGGAACGGCGCAAGAGAGCCTTATATCCTCGCGACCGAGAATGACGTTCTGAACGGTCTCGGTATGCTGTTCATGAAACTGCTTACGAACCGCGCTCAGATTTTTGCGGATGTGCGTACTTACTGGAGCGGCGATGCTGTAAAACGCGTGACGGGCTATGATATCGAAGGACATGCAAAAGAGGCCGACGGATTCATTCATCTCATTAATTCCGGCGCGGCATGTCTGGATGCCTGCGGCGAAGCAAAAGATGCAGACGGCAACGGCGTGATGAAACCGTGGTATGAAGTAACGGAAGCAGATCAGGAAGCGATCATGAACGCAACCGAGTGGTGTGCGGCTGATAACGGATATTTCCGCGGCGGCGGCTTCTCTTCCAGATTTGAGACCAAAGCAGAAATGCCTGTCACGATGATTCGTCTGAATCTTGTAAAGAATCTGGGACCTGTCCTTCAGATTGCGGAAGGCTGGACCGTACATCTTCCGGAGAAGGTATCCGATACGCTCTGGAAACGTACCGACTATACATGGCCTTGTACATGGTTCGCACCGAGATGCACGGGTGAAGGATACTTTAAGACCGCGTATGATGTGATGAATAACTGGGGCGCAAACCACGGCGCGATCAGCTATGGACATATCGGCGCTGATCTGATCACACTTGCATCCATCCTGCGTATTCCGGTATGTATGCACAATGTCCCGGAAGAAAAGCTTTTCCGTCCGGCAGCATGGAATGCGTTCGGCTCCGACAGAGAAGGTCAGGACTTCAGAGCATGTGACGCATACGGCCCGATGTATAAGACGATTAAATAAAGTGAAAAGAAGTTGATGTAATAAGTGCCTCCTGTGATATAATGAATGGTATGATAGACGCAGGCTTACAGCCAGCGTCACGCAGATACATATATCATGGGGGGCATCTTTTTCATATAAAATGTACTTTTTATTTTATTTTGAAAATATAAAATAGTGACAGCCTGAATGATGATTTTGCAGACCAGAAAAGGAGTACGCAGCCTATGCCGGCAACGATAAGAGACATTAAAGAAAAGACAGGACTATCCCTCGCTACCATCTCCAAATATTTGAACGGGGGAAATGTGCTGCCCGAAAACAGAGTCAGGATTGAGGCAGCCATCAAAGAACTCCACTATGAGGTGAACGAGATTGCCAGAGGGCTTGTTACGAACAGAACGAGGACGGTAGGCGTTGTGGTATACAGCGTGGAAAGTCTTTTTAACGGAACGCTGCTGCATCATATCGGAAATGCCCTGCGCAAGGAAAAGTACGGCATCCTGATTTGTGATTCCTGCAACGATGAGAAGATTGAGGCAGAGAATATCCGTTTCCTGATGCATAAAAAGGTGGACGGAATCATTATCGTACCTGTGTCCAGAAATGCGAAGTTTTTAAAACCCGCTCAGGATGCGGGCGTACCGGTCGTATTGATGGACCGGACCTTCCCTACTTCGGAATTTGACTGCATACGCATTGATAACCGGATGGCGGCATTCCGCGCAGTCAATATCCTGTTAGAGCATAATCACCGGAAAATAGCCGTGATCTGTTCCGATAACGAGAATGAGTATACCGGTTATGAACGTTACAAAGGCTATCTTGATGCGATGGAACAGGCGGGAATAGAGGTTCCGCCGCAGTATCGGAAAACTGGAAGGCATTCCATCGGATTCGGGCAGAAAAGCATGCGGGAGCTGCTGCAGCTGGAAGACAGGCCGACGGCCGTTTTTATGAGCAATTATGAGATTACGCTGGGGGCGGTCATGGCGCTCAATGAATCCGGAATACAATGTCCTGAGGATATTTCCATGCTGGGCTTTGACGATCTGATTCTTTCCCATCTGGTAAAACCGCAGATGCACATGGTCGTTCAGCCGATGAAAGAGATGAGTGAGAAGGCAGTGGAGATTTTGCTGCATCATATCCGCAGCAAGAATAAAAAAGAAGAAATTCCGGTGGAGATCATTATGGGAACGCGGATACGGGAAGGAAATTCGGTGGCACGGCTGCCGTAAATTTGGATAAAGGATGTTTGATGATGCAATTTTGATGCAGTTTTGATGTAGTTTTGACGCAATTCTCTTCTATAATAGTGTGAGAAGAACTTCTAAAGACTCGCAGCAAGGGCATGCTTAAGTTTCACCTGAAGGTGAAACGTCAAGAAGTTCTACGATTTGCCGGAGGCAAATCTTTCTCACACTGAAGAATGCCCAAAATACGAGCATTCTTCAAAGATGGATATCACATGAGAAGGAGCCTAAAATGAGAAGCTGCGCAAAAATGTTGATTATATTTACAGTTATATTCCTTTTCCTGCTTACATCATGCGGTCAAAACAGCAGGGAACCGCAGTTCTCCACTTCCCCGGTAATGATTTCAGCAAAAGAAATCATTGCGTTTTATCCGGATATCACACTTTTCACCACATCGGATTTATATGCGTCTCTGGATCCGATCGTGGGCAGATGGACCAATGAAAAGCGTGTTCTTACAGAAATTGAACGGTGGGCAACAGTATACGAAACCTGTTTTTCTCCCGATGGACAAGTCGTACATTACGGAAACCGGAATATGGACATAGGCACCTGGGAGCGCATAGACGAAAGGACAGTCATTGCTTACTTCGATGACTGCACCTATACCGCAGTCGGGGCCGGTGAATATAAACTGCCGTCCTATCAGGTCACTTATATTTATAATGTGGAGGAAAAGGAACTTGACCGTCAGACCGACCGGTTGGATGAACTTACATACGAAAGCCGTGCTGTCACTTATACAGCTACGGATTTTGATACTTATGATAAACCGCTTCAATACAGCAGTCGTGAGTATACCGTATCAGGCTGTTCTCCCTATCCGAAAGAGACGGAATATTGCACCGCTCTTGAAAAAAGGCTGTTAGCTATTGCGGATGATTTGCAGTCCGGAGAAGAAGTGACATTAGAACGGGCTGACCTTCCCTATGAACTGCTGAATGTATCTGTTTACGACCTTACCGGTGACGGGAGACCGGAAATCTTTGCTTATGTAGAAATGTGTCATTCTTTTGACAATTCCGGTGCCTTCTATATCCTTTCCCAAAAGCCTGACGGGGAATATACGGTATTATCCAAAAACACCGACTTCCGTGGCGGATATACAGATGTTTTTGCGCCGGACGGAACCGAACTGCTCGCAATTTCCGGCTACGCCGGTTCTTCTTCCTGGAAAGGCGGCGTTCGGATTCACTTAGGTTATCGGGAAGGGCAGATTGTTGTAGATTGGATAGAATCTTATAATTTCCACTGGGATTATCCCCTGGTCAATTATGTCAATGATTATAAAAACGGCAAATACTATGTGTATGTGGCCCGTCAGGATGATAGCGGCGGCGAAGGATACGGAACCTATATCAGTCTTGAACATAGTCTGAAAATTGATGAAGAATCTTTTTTGCCCATACTGCTTCCGTTTACCGGCTATGGAACTGCTCAGGCGGATTATCCTGCTGTCTACGATTTGTGGAGTCCTTTTGATGAAGATTGGTGGCAGGATGGCGGCCGCTACCCGGAAGATGGCGATTATGAAAGAACAGCGGATTGGGTCATTACGGCTGTTGACGACCACCCTGACGAAATGCTGCAGGAAGCTGTGGAAAACTCCGGTCTGAAACTGGAGAAGAAGGCTTATCCCTGGACACCGGAAACAAAGAAGAATGTCATGGACCTGCTCCGCTGTCCGGTAGCGGACTATTATTACCAGTCGGATTACTATGCGGCTGCCTATATGCGGGGCGAAATCTGTTTTTATGAAAAAGAGATACTGCCCGACGGATATGGGGAAGAATGGGTATTGATGGACAGCCTGTGCCTTGTATCCACTGAAAATCCGAAGTAACAGGTTTCGATATTCTTGTAGGTAGTATGGAGAAAGAACAAAACGTTTCACAAATAGAACATAAGATAATAAAGCATAAAGAAAATATAAAACCCCATTGACAACTGCGAAAACCGTATTATAATGAATTTATAGAGTTTTCGAAATTTTTTTATTTTTTTTTGAATAGAGCGAAACGTTTCGCTCTGTATGGAGGGTTATGAAACGACAATTATTGGGAATCGATATCGGAACATCCGCCTGTAAGGTTGCTGTATTCGATGAGGATGGGAAGGTACTGGCGCAGGCGAACCGGCCATACCATGTATATTACCCACAGAGCGGCTGGGCCGAACAGGATGCGGAGGAATGGTGGGAAGCGGTCTGTGATGCAGTCCGGGCGGTGCTTTCCGAAGACGGTGTGAACGCTGAGCAGATAAAGGGAATCGGCGTGGACGGGCAGAGTTGGTCGGCGATTCCGGTGGATGAAAGTGGGAATGTCTTACATAATACACCGATTTGGATGGATACGAGAGCACGGCACATTTGTGAAAGAGTCAGGAAAGAAATCGGAGCGGACGAGATTTTCCGGGTGGCTGGCAATGATTTTCTGCCTTCCTATGTGACACCGAAACTGCTCTGGTTCAAAGAGGAAAGGCCGGAGATATTCCGTAAGACGCATAAATTTTTACAGAGCAACAGTTATCTGGTCATGAAACTTACCGGAGAGATGAGTCAGGATTATTCCCAGTGCTACGGCGTTCACTTTTTTCATATGGAAAAGCTTGCCTATGATACGGCACTGGCAGAGAAACTGGGGCTTTCGCCGGATTTAATGCCGAAGCTGTACGGTTGTGATGAAATCGTAGGAAGCGTGACAAAAGAAGCGGCCGAAAAAACCGGTCTAAAAGCCGGAACGCCAGTAGTGGCAGGCGGTCTGGATGCGGCATGCGGCGCGCTGGGTGCCGGCGTGTATCGGGCTGGCGAGACGCAGGAGCAGGGCGGTCAGGCGGGCGGCATGAGCATTTGCACCGATAAAGCGCTTGCTCACAAGGCTTTGATTCTGGGAACACATGTTGTTCCGGGGCGTTGGCTTTTACAGGGCGGAACAGTCGGCGGCGGCGGTGCCCTGAAGTGGTTCCGGCAGGAACTTGGCGGCGATCTGTCTTTTGATGAACTGACGGAGGAAGCGGCTGGGATAACACCCGGTTCGGATGGTGTTATCTTCCTGCCATATATGGCGGGAGAACGCTCTCCTGTTTGGAATCCCGATGCGAAAGGTGTCTTTTACGGATTGTCTTATGATAAGACAAGAGGACACATGATCAGGGCGGTTCTGGAGGGCGTGGCGTTTTCCCTGGAGCATAATCTGCGGACTGCGGCACAGACCGGTATCTGTGTAGATTCGCTGAATGCGATGGGCGGTGCATCCAATTCTGTCCTTTGGACACAGATCAAAGCGGATGTGACGGGAAAGACAATACGCGTACCATCATCCGATACGGCAACGACTCTCGGTGCGGCAATCCTGGCAGGGATAGGCTGCGGGGTATACGGCGGTTATGACGAGGCGGTCGGCCGGACGATACGGATAACGAGAGTGCAGGAGCCGAACCCGGATAACAGGGCGGTCTATGACCGGGCGATGGAGTTGTATCTGCAGCTGTATGAGGATTTGAAGGGCACTTTTTCCCGTGACTGAAAGCGGCAAAAGAGATGGGTAAAGAAGATAAAAGAAAGGAAGCGTAAATAACATGAAAGCTGGAGTAGTACATGCGAAGAACGATATTCGTTATGAGGAGATCAAAAGACCGGAGGCAGAGCCGGGAAAGGTATTGATCAAGGTAAAATATACCGGAATCTGCGGTTCCGATATCCCGCGGGTCAATGGGGATGCCTGTCATTATTTTCCGAACGTGCTGGGGCATGAGTTTTCCGGGACGATTGAAGAAGTCGGAGAAGGCGTTACATCTTTGAAGCCGGGCGACCGTGTGGCGGGCGTGCCGCTCGTGCCCTGTATGAAGTGTGAAGACTGCCAGAAAGGAAATTATTCTCTTTGTAAACATTACAGTTTTATCGGTTCCAGAGAATTTGGAAGTTTTGCGGAATATGTGGTCGTACCGGAGAAAAATGTCGTCAAGTTTGACGATGAAGTGAGTTTTGAAAAAGGCGCGTTCTTTGAGCCGGCAACTGTCGCGCTTCATGGTCTGCGCAGAGTGGAGTACCGCGGCGGAAAAAGCGTTGCGATTCTGGGCGGCGGAACCATCGGCCTGATGACGATGCAGTGGGCGAAGATATTCGGAGCGGAAAAAGTGGTAGTCTTTGATATTCTGGATGAGAGACTGGAACTTGCGAAGCGGCTCGGTGCCGATTACGGTATCAATTCAGGCAAAGAAGATTTTATGGAGCAGGTAAAAGAACTCACCGGCGGCCGCGGCTTCGATTATGTTTATGAAACGGCGGGCAATACCATTACGATGAAACTCGCTTTCAAACTGGCGGCCAACAAGGCACAGGTATGTTTTATCGGAACGCCGACGAAAGACCTCTCTTTCAGTGTGGAAGAATGGGAGAACATGAACCGCAAGGAATTTATGCTGACAGGATCCTGGATGAGTTATTCCGCGCCTTTTCCGGGGGATGAATGGGAGTTGACGGCGCATTATTTCAAAACGGGAGAACTGCAGTTTGATGATTCCTTTATTTATAAGAAGATTCCGCTTTCCAGGATCGACGAGGCGTTCGAAATGTTCAAGACGCCGGGAGCGGTAAAAGGGAAGATTTTGATTGACAGTGAAGCATAAATAAGAGGTATGGGGCTTCGGCGAGGCGGGCAGACAGGCGGAAAAGTTTCCTCTGTGCGGCACGCTTTCGCTCCGCTACAGATAATTTACGAAGTAAATTTTCTGTTTGGTGTTAACGGTACTAAGGATTTTGGTACACAAGTGTCCCAAAATCCAAGTGCCGACACCTTTTACAGGGCCGCACAGAGGAAATCTTTTCCGCCTGTCTGCCCGCCTCGCCGGAGCTTCAAAAGATAGTTGGAAAAAGAGAATGAGGACAGGAAAGAGAGAGGATACTGTGAAAAATAAATTTTTCACAGGCAAATTTGTGCTTACGCCCAAATTCGCGGGCTAAGCGAGAATGGAGGATAATATTATGGGAGTTGAGGCTTCAAAGGTTCCACAGATTACATTAAATACGGGAGATAAGGTGCCTTGCATCGGGATGGGGACATTTGGGTCCGACCGGTTCAGTGCGGAGCAGGTGGCGGCCGCGGTGGCGGGCGGATTGCGCGTAGGGTATCGGATGTTTGACTGCGCGGCATGTTACGGAAATGAAAAAGAAATCGGAGAAGTATTTAAGGCCGCTTTTGAGGAAGGAATCGTAGAAAGAAAAGATTTATACATTATGACGAAGGTATGGAACGATATGCACCGCGAGGTGGAGAAGTCCTGCAGAAAAAGCATCGCGGACTTGCAATGTGACTATATTGATATGTTTTATATCCACTGGCCTTTCCCGAATTATCATGCGCCGCACTGCAGTGTGGATTCCAGAAATCCCGATTCCAGGCCGTTTTCCGTGGAAGAGTTCATGGATACTTACAGACAGTGTGAAGCGTTAGTTGATAAAGGGCTGATCAGGCATATCGGTATTTCCAATATGACGATTCCCAAGCTGGAAGCCGTCATCGATAAGTTCAGGATAAAACCGGCGGCTTGTGAATTGGAACTGCATCCCTGTTTTCAACAGCAGGAAATCTTTGATTATTTGAATGCACATGACATCCAGCCGGTAGGCTATATGCCGATCGGTTCCCCGCAGAGGCCAGAGCGGGATATGGAGCCGGAAGATATTGCGGATATGCAGGTACCGGAGTTTGCGGCGATTGCCAAAGCGCATGGCGTGCATCCGGCAATTATCGCTTTGAAATGGGCGATACAGAGAGGACAGATTCCGATTCCTTTTTCCATTCATAATTATGAGGCAAATCTGGAAGCGACCGTAACGGAACCGTTGACAGAGGAGGAAATGCAGATCATTTCCACACTGGAGAAGAACAACAGGCTCGTCAAGGGGCAGGTCTTCCTGTGGCCCGGCGCGTCGGACTGGCATGACCTGTGGGACGAGGACGGCATTATCGTTAAATAGGTAATTTTGCAATTATATAAAATAGCGATTAATTTGTGAAGAAAGGCTGGAAAGATTAAAAATGGATGCAATGCGTTCGATACTGGAAAAGAGAAAACAGGGTATGAAATTTGCCGGGATTCCTTCTTTTTGCACGGCGAATGATCTGGTGATAGAGGCCTGCCTGAAGCAGGCGAGACGGTTCGACGACTATGTGCTGGTGGAAGCGACGGCAAATCAAGTCAATCAGTTCGGCGGATATACGGGTATGCAGCCCGCCGACTACCGCGATTTTGTGTATGGTATAGCGGATAATATCGGTTTTCCGAGAGAAAAGATTATATTAGGCGGAGATCATCTCGGCCCGCTGACATGGCAGAACGAGCCGGAAAAAGAAGCGATGGACAAGGCGGTCGAACTGGTGAAGCTGTTCGTACTTGCGGGATTCAAAAAGATTCATCTGGATACCAGTATGCGCGTTGCGGATGACCCGGTGGACGGCCCTCTGAGCGATGAGACGATTGCAAGAAGGGGAGCTGTTCTGTATGAGGCGTGTGAAGATGCCTATCAGGAGATGCTTGTAAAAAATCCCGGGGAGGCCAGACCGGCTTATATCATCGGCAGTGAGGTGCCGATTCCCGGCGGTGCGCAGGAAGCAGAGGATTCCATTTCCATAACGGAGCCGGCGGATGTCGAGAAAACGCTTGCCGTTTATCGGGAAGAGTTTGAAAAGCGCGGGTTACGGGATGCGTTCGATAATATTATCGGTATTGTCGTACAGCCCGGCGTGGAGTTCGGGGATGCAGATATTTTTCATTATAACAGGGTGAACGCGGCCAGGCTGACGACTGCTATGCAGAAATATAACAATATTGTCATGGAGGGGCATTCCACTGACTATCAGTCGCCGGAAGAACTGAAAGAAATGGTAGAGGACGGCATCGCAATTTTGAAAGTCGGACCGGCGCTGACCTTTTCCCTGCGGGAAGGGCTGTTCGCGCTGTCCATCATGGAAAAGCAGCTTGTACCGGATGAAAAACAGGCACATTTCATAGAAATCATGGAAGAAGTGATGCTGAAAAATCCTTCCAACTGGCAGAAACATTATCATGGAACGGAGGAACAGCTCGCCAATAAAAGAAAGTACAGTTTTTCCGACCGGTGCCGATACTATTTTGCGCAGCCGGAGATGAAAGCGGCTATTGGAAAACTGTTTCAAAATATGGATGAAGTGGACATTCCGCTCAGTATGCTGCGCCAGTACATGCCGGTTCAGTATGTAAAAGTCAGAGACGGCCATTTGCCACGAAATGCCAGAGAACTTGTAGAGGATTGTGTGGTAAACTTGATTGAAGATTACAATTATGCAACAAAATTGAATTATATGACAGGTTCAGCCTTTTGTTGTTAAAAAGTGAATATTGTTGTATAGATTTCCCCGAATTTCGCATATGCTTTCATTGTATTTGATACTATATTTTGATATAATGAATAAAATCGATTAGAGCGAAACGTTTTGTTTTACGAAAAACCAATCAAAAAAGCAAGGGGGAATTTATATGGCTTTTGTCACGACAGAACAGATGCTGCGGACGGCGGATCAGGAGGGTTACGCGGTTGGCGCATTCAATGTTGAGAATATGGAAATGGTTATGGCGGTCATTAAAGCGGCGGAAGAAATGAATGCGCCGGCTATTTTACAAACGACGCCTTCGACCATCAAATATGCCGGGCTTCCATTATATTATGCAAATGTCAAGGCGGCGGCAAAATCGGCGAAGGTTCCGATTGCGCTCCACCTGGATCATGGAAACAGTTTTTCCCTTGCAATGCAGGCATTGCGGGTCGGCTACACATCGATTATGATTGACGGTTCTCATGAAGCTTTTGATGATAATATATTGCTGACACAAAGTGTTGTAAAAGCCTGTGCTCCTTCCGGCATACCGGTAGAAGCGGAACTCGGCAAAGTAGGCGGCAAAGAGGATGATCTGGATTGTAATGACCCCGGTTATACAGATCCGGACGATGCGGTGAAATTCGTGGAAGAGACGGGAATCAGTTCTCTGGCGGTTGCGATCGGTACGGCGCACGGGATTTATAAGGGAGAGCCGAAGCTGGATGTGGAAAGGCTTTCCGAAATCCGGAAGCGGGTGAGTATTCCGCTCGTTCTCCACGGAGCGTCAGGCGTTCCGGATGAAGCGGTCAGAGAATGTATCCGCAGGGGCATCAGCAAGGTGAACTTCGCGACGGAACTTCGAATTGCTTACAGCAACGGTATCAAGCAGTTCCTGAAAGATAATCCGGATGCATTCGATCCGAAGAAATACGGCGTTGTCGGTATGGAATATGTAACAAAAGTAGTGAAAGATAAAATTAATGTGTGCGGATGTGCCAATAGAGTTTAAAGTTGGGAGGAAGAAAATTGGAAAAAATCAAACAGAATCCAATTGTGAAAAAACTGGGGTTTAACAGAATCATATTAAGCTGCGTGCTCCTGCTGATGTATGTGCTTTTTACCATACTCGGTGATAATTTTGTAGGGCTTCCGAGAATTTTAAGTGCGCTCAATTATACTTATTTCCTGGGATTTTTATCACTTGGCGTAACTTTTGTAATTGCGACAGGAGGAATCGACTTTTCTATCGGACCGGTCATGTTCTGCGCGGCGCTGATTTCAGGTTACTGCCTGACATCCTATGGCGTGCCGGTAGCGCTGAGTCTGGTCATCAGTATACTGGTGGGTATGCTGTTCGGTATTTTTAACGGTTATCTTGTAGCGTACTGGTCGGTGCCGCCGTTCATCGTTTCCATGGCGAGCATGAATATCGCCAAAGGTGTCGCTTCTGTATTTACGAAGACACAGTCGGTAAGCTGGCCGCAGGGAACAACGGAACAGGGATGGTTCAGAAATTTGGTCAAGGTCGGAAATTTCCCGGTAGGACTGATTATTTTCCTTTTGTTTGCGGTAATCTGTTCGGTCATTCTGAATAAGACCAAAGCGGGACGTTACATATTGAGCCTTGGCAGCAACAAAGAGGCGGTAAGACTTTCCGGTGTTAATATCAAAAAGTGGGAAATGCTGGCATATGTTATCTGCGGTATTCTCGTAGGGATTGCGGCAATCTTCTACGTAGCGGCATATACGACCGTTCAGCCGGGATACGGCGACACATATAATAACGAAGCGATTGCAGGATGTGTAATGGGTGGAACTTCAATGGCAGGCGGTCTGGCATCCATTGGCGGTACAGTAATCGGCGTATTTATCATCGCTCTTTTGCAGGAAGGCATTCTGGCGCTTCACTTTAGGAAAGACTATCAGCTTATTATTACAGGTATCATTGTTATTGTTGCGGTATACGCAGATGTTGTTGCAAGACGCAGGAAAAATTAATGTAACGTATAGGCTGGTAGGTAGAAAGGTGAAGGTAAGAATATGGGCGAAGTAATCTTAACGATGAAAGAAATTGATAAATCTTTCCCGGGTGTTCATGCGTTGGATCATGTCAGCTTTGAGGTGAAGAAGGGTGAAGTGCATGCCCTGATGGGGGAGAACGGCGCTGGAAAATCCACTTTGATGAAAGTGCTGACGGGTATCTATAAGAAAGATTCAGGAACCATTACCTATGAGGGGAAAGAGGTAGAGTTTCATAATACAAGAGAAGCACAAGATGCAGGTATTGTTATCGTGCATCAGGAATTGAACATGCTCGGTCATCTGACAGTAGCGCAGAATATTTTTATTGGCAGAGAGTTCAAAAAAGGAATTTCCATCGATGATAAGAAAATGAATGAAGAGGCGAGGAAACTTTTCGACAGGCTCAACATCGATATCGATCCGACAGAAACGATGAGCAATCTGACGGTCGGCAAACAGCAGATGTGTGAAATCGCGAAAGCAATCTCCCATGAAGCGAAGGTCATTATTTTCGACGAGCCTTCCGCTGCGCTGACGGAAGCGGAAATTGAAGAACTGTTCAAGATCATTAAGGATTTGCGGAAGCAGCAGATCGGTATTGTATACATATCTCATCGTATGGACGAGATTAAAGTGATTACCGACAGAGTAACGGTCATGAGAGACGGTACCTACGTTGGAACGCTGATTACGAAAGATTGTACAAAAGATGATATCATCAACATGATGGTCGGCCGAGTCATCTATGAAGATCCCAAGGAACACAGCATGGTGGCTCCTGATGCGCCGGTTGTTCTGAAAGTGGAACATTTGAATGCGGGCAAGATGGTTCAGGATGTCAGCTTTGAACTCCGCAAGGGTGAAATATTAGGCTTTTCCGGACTGATGGGTGCAGGCCGTACCGAGACTGCAAGAGCGATTTTCGGAGCCGACCCCAAGGAGAGCGGAGATATTTATATCAATGGTAAGAAGGTGGAAATCAACTCTCCGGAAGATGCGGTAAAATGCGGTATCGGTTATTTGTCAGAGGACAGAAAGCGTTATGGTATCGTTGTTCAGAAGACCGTTGCGGAGAACTCCACGATGGCTACTCTTGAAAAATATATGAAGGGTCTGTTCATTGATAAGAAGAAAGAGAGAAAAGTCACGGAGGACTATGTGAAGTCTCTTGCGACGAAAACGCCGAGCGTAGACCAGCTCGTCGTGAATCTTTCCGGCGGTAATCAGCAGAAGGTCGTTATTGCCAAATGGCTCGTGCGGGACTGCGATATTCTGATCTTCGACGAACCGACAAGAGGTATCGACGTCGGTGCGAAAAACGAGATATACAAGCTGATGAACAAGCTGGCGGAAGAAGGTAAATCGATTATCATGATTTCTTCTGAAATGACTGAGATTTTGAGAATGAGTGACCGTATCGTTATTATGTGTGAAGGCAAAAAGACCGGCGAAGTGAGCATTGAGGAAGCTTCGCAGGAAGCAATCATGAATATGGCGACACGAGAGATAAGTTAGGAGGAGGAAGACATGAGCAAAAGCAATGCGTCGAATAAATCGGTAATTTCCAAACTCGGCGGTCAGAAATTCATCGTACTGCTGGTAGTTATCGGATTGATCATCTTTTTCAGTGCGGTCAGTCCTGACTTTAGAAAATATACGACATTCATGAGTATTCTGGATTATTCCTACTATATAGCGCTGATGGCGATTGGCGTTACTTTCCCGCTGATCACGGGAGGCGTTGATCTTTCCATCGGTACCGGGCTAATCTGTTATTCCCTGACGGGCGGTTTTCTGATCGTACAGAAGGGATGGCCCGTAGGAGCAGGTATGGCAGTTTCTCTTCTGCTCAGTATTGCAATCGGATTGTTGAACGGTGTACTCGTTGCCATTATGAATCTGCCGCCGTTCCTTGCGACCCTGTGTACCTGTATGATCACCCGCGGGCTCGGCTCCATTTTCTCGAAGAACTTCGGTATTTCATGGCCGACGAGCGGAGCGCCCGGAAGCTGGTTCAGAAATATCTTCAAGATCACGGTGAATGGTACGAAGATTCCGCTCGGTTTCTTATGGGTAGTGCTTCTGGTGGTGCTGATGGCGTTCGTGCTGAACCATACGAAAATCGGTCGTTATACAATCGCGATCGGAAGTAACAAAGAAGCCACGATTCTTTCCGGTATCAATGTGAAGTTTTATCACATCATGGCATATGTGATTTCCGGATTTTTTGCAGGGCTTGCGGCAATCGCCTATTCCGCAGTATTCTCTACGGTACAGCCGGGTACGGGAGCCGGATTCGAACTGGAGGCGATCGGCGGCGCGATCATCGGCGGCGTATCCGCGAGCGGCGGTGTCGGCAGCGTGGAAGGTTCCCTGATCGGTGTATTTGTTATCTGTCTGTTGAAGACCGGACTTCCTTATATCGGACTTCAGGCGAACTGGCAGCAGATCATTACGGGTCTTGTGCTGATCGGAGCGGTTATGATCGATATTATGAAGAAGAAAAAAGAACAAGCGTAAGAAGAGTACAAAAAAGGTATTTCATAAAGAGATATGAAACTGCCTTGGCAGTTACATATAGATATTTAATATCACTTCAATTAAAAGGAGGACAAAAAATGAAAAAGAAAGTATTAGCAACATTGATGAGCGTAAGCTTAGTAGCTGCGTTGCTTGTTGGATGTGGTGATTCCGGTTCTACGGCTACATCATCTACAACAACTGATTCATCAACAACCGATACTGCAGCATCTTCAGGCGATACCGCACCGGCAGATACAGCAACAACCGATGCGGCAGCAACAGACGGGGCAGCAGCAGGCGGAGATTACACATTTGAAATTATCGTTAAGAGTTACCAGTCATCTTACTGGCAGGCAGCCGTAACGGGTGTAAATCAGAAAGCAGAAGAGTTGGGCGTGAAGGTCAGCTGTACAGGACCTAACGCAGAAAGCGATATCGCAGATCAGGTAAACATGCTGAACAACGCGATCAACAATGCGCCGAACGGCATCGGCCTTGCGGCTTGTGACCAGGAAGCATGTCTGGATGCTTTGCAGGCAGCAATGGATAAAGGTATTCCGGTAGTATGTTTTGACTCCGGTATCCCGAGTGCTCCGGAAGGTTCCGTATATGCGACTATCGCAACGGACAACTATGCAGCAGGCGCAACAGCAGCAGAGAATCTTTATCCTGCATTGAAGGACAAGATCGACAGCGCAAGCGCACCTGTAAGAATCGGTGAAGTAAACCAGGAAGCTACTTCCGAATCTATTACAAGCCGTGGTCTTGGATTCATCGATAAGATCATCGAGCTGGCAACAGCAGACGGCAAGAGCGTAGCAGTTATTGGTAACGAGTATTATGTAAATAACTGTAAAGACAAAGGCGATGAAGCAAGCGCAGATATCATCATCGAAGTTGCAGTACCGGCACAGACAACCGTTGAGTTGTGTGCAACAGAAGCATCCGTTATTCTGAACAAAGCTGATACGATTGGTATGTTCGGTTCCAACCAGGTTGCAGCAGAAGGTATCCTGACAGCAAATGAGAACCTTGACGTACTCGGAACAGATCCTGCAACATCTATCCTGGCAGCAGGTTTTGACGCTGGTTCCGTAATCAAGGGCGCTATCACAAGCGGCAAGATGTTCGGTGCTGTTACACAGTCTCCTCTTGCAATGGGTCAGACAACAGTAGAAGTTCTTACCAAGATCGCTAACGGCGAATCCGTATCCGATGTTCCGACACAGGGTTACTGGTATGATTCTACGAACATGGATGATGCTTCCATCGCTCCGAACCTGTACGACTAGGGTGAAGAGGAATACCCAAAATGCGGGCATTCTTCATATTGGGAAAACAATGTAAGGTATTTTAAAGAAGGGAACAGGGATTAAAGCCCTGTTCCTTTTTCTCAAATCTAAAAGTTTTTTGCTTCAATAAATTTCAAGAATAAAAAGGAGGATCATAAAAATGTTAAAAGGTATTCCGAAAATTCTTTCGCCCGAGCTTTTGAAGGTTCTGGCAGAAATGGGGCACAGCGACAGACTGGTCATTTCCGACGGCAATTTTCCGGCGGAGTCCATGGGCAAAAATGCAATCGTGATCCGTTGTGACGGGCACGGTGTACCGGAGCTTTTGGAAGCGATTCTGAAGGTATTTCCTCTGGATACTTATGTGGAGCATCCCGTAAATCTGATGGAAGTCATGCCGGGTGATGACGTGGAGACGCCAATCTGGGATACATACAAAGAAATTATCAGAAAATACGACGAGCGCGGCGACGCGGTAGTCGGTAATATCGAACGTTTTGCATTTTATGAAGAAGCAAAGACAGCCTATGCCATTATCGCAACGGGAGAGTCAGCTCTTTATGCAAACGTTATGCTGCAAAAAGGTGTTGTAACGGATTGACCGACAGTTATGAAGAATGATAAAATAGGGCAAGAAGAACTTCTAAAGACATCGCATCATAGGACGAGAAGAAGTTCTAAAAACATCGCATCATAGGATGCGATGTTAAGAACTTCTACGGTTCGCGTAGCGAACCTTTCTCGTCCGACAGAATTGCCCACTGGGCAATTCTATCAGGGTAGTCGTAAGGGAATGTGCTGTCGGGGGGCAGTGATGGAGGTTGTAGGTATGCTGGAAAATGTGGGAAGTATGTTCGACGAAATGCTCAACATGATGAAGAAGTTGAAAAAGGCATCTTACGAGAAAAATATGCAGGAGTTCCGTGAGCGGAACGGTCATTTTTTTCGGGAGATGATACAGTATGTGGAGCAGAAGGAGGACAAAGAGGCCGCAGCAAAAGAGGTTGCGGATGTTTTTACGGATGCGGTCAAAGAAACATTTTCCGTAAAGGGTAAGATTAAATCGCGCACACAGATAGACATGAACTTTTTTATGATCTATTATGTTTTTCCTGCTATTTTATTGGAAGAGAGCGAAGTGAACGATTTGATCGCCGGAAGCATCCGGGATGCATGGGAAGCAAAATTTAAAGACAGTAAAATCCAATATGCTGATTATGACAGGATATATGGAGCATTTCGGGAAAAAATATTCGGTATATTTTAAGCAGATTGCGAAAGGAGTAAGGTTTCATTATGGGAAAATATTTTTTGGCAATTGATATTGGGGCGTCCAGCGGGAGACATATACTGGGCAGTTTGGAGAATGGGAAAATAGTGCTGGAGGAAGTACACCGCTTCTGGAACGGCATGGACGATATAGACGGCACGCTTTGCTGGGATGTGGACAGATTATTCAAGGAGATTATTGAGGGTATGAAAAAATGCCGCGAAATCGGCAAAATTCCGGAAAGCGTTGGAATTGATACATGGGGCGTGGATTTTGTGCTCTTGGACAAAGACGATAAGATGCTCGGTCAGGCGGTAGGTTACAGAGACCACCGGACGGATGGCATGGATGAAGAAGTTTATAAAATTATCAAAGAAGATGACCTGTATGCGAGAACGGGCATCCAGAAAGCGATCTTCAACACAATCTATCAGCTGATGGCGGTCAAAAAGCAGCATCCCGAATACATGGAAAAAGCGGCATCGATGCTGATGATTCCCGATTACTTCCATTATAAACTCTGTGGAAACAAGGTGCAGGAATATTCGGAAGCGACGACGGGACAGCTTGTTGATCCGGCAACAAAAGACTGGGACTACGGGCTGATTGAAATGCTTGGATTTAACAAAGAGATGTTCCAGAAGATGTATATGCCGGGTGCGGTAGTGGGAACTTTGACCGATGAAGTCAAAGAAATGGTAGGATATGACTGTCAGGTCGTTCTGCCGCCTACCCATGATACGGCTTCGGCTGTCATGGCGGTTCCTTCTAATGATGAGAACGTATGCTATATCAGTTCCGGGACATGGTCTTTGATGGGTGTGGAAAGGGATGAGGCGAACTGCTCCATGATGAGCAAGGAGGCGAACCTGACCAATGAAGGCGGTTATGAAGGGAAAATTACATATCTCGCAAATATTATGGGATTGTGGATGATACAGTCGGTTCGGAATAAACTGGCGCCGGAAATGTCTTATGGTGAACTATGCGAACAGGCTTCCAGAGAAAAAATCGATTCGCTGGTAGACTGCCAGGACGAAAGATTTTTGTCTCCTGATGATATGGTCACGGCCATTCAGGACTATTGCCGGGAGACTTCCCAGACAGTGCCCGAGACATTGCCGGAGTTGGCATCGGTGGTTTATAACAGCCTTGCGAAATGCTATATGGAAAAGCTGCAGGAAATTGAAAAAATCGTTGGTGTCAAATACGACAGGATTCATATCATCGGCGGCGGTTCCAATGCGGTCTATCTGAATGAACTGACCGCAAAATATACGGGTGTTCCGGTATATGCAGGGCCGGGAGAAGCAACGGCGATTGGCAATATTCTGACGCAGATGATTCAGAGCGGCGAGTTTGCAGATTTGAAGCAGGCGCGGGAGTGCGTGGCAGAATCTTTTGAAATCAAGATATACAAATAGCAGGTAAAAAGAAGTTTTGAAGAGCCATTCAGCGTTTGGTTGGTTTTGGAGAGACAGAAATGAAAGAAAACCGGGTTACGAAAACAATTTGCTTTACGAATAACAAAGGCGGGAGCGGCAAATCGACTTCCTGTGCCAATCTGGGATATGAACTCTCGGCGGCCGGGAAGAAGGTTCTGCTCATCGACGGTGATATGCAGCTTAACCTGTCCTTGTCTTTTTTTGATGAAGACAGGGTGCTCGACATGGCGGAAAGCGGGCAGAATCTTTATTACGCCATTCGAAACGGTGAGGACTTAAAGGACTATATCGTATCCACCGATTATGAAAATCTGGACCTGATACCTTCTTCGACGCTGATGAGCCAGGTGGAATATGAGCTTTTTACCAGAATGCAGAGAGAATTTATTCTGAAAAAAAGCCTGCGGACGATAAAAGAAGAAAAGATGTATGATTATATTTTGATCGATGCGCCGCCGACGCTCGGCACATGGGTCATCAATATCCTCTGTGCATCCGATTATGTGATCGTGCCGGTGGAAGCATCGCCGTGGGGTTTTTTCGGACTGGCCAATATGTTCGATTTCCTGAATCGGATTCAGGATGTGACGGATGCGAAAATCATGGGTGTCCTGATTACAAAAGTTGACGAGCGTAAAAACTATTACAGACAGGCGCGGGAGATTTTGGAAAATTATGAGGAAATTCACGTTTTTGATTCTTTTATCCATGTGGATTCCGCGATCGAATGGGCGCAGGATGCTTCCAAGCCCGTATCAGTCTATAAAAAATCGACGAGGAGCGCGACAGAATTTAAAAAACTGACAGAGGAGGTCATCGGATATGGCAGTAGGTAAAGGAAGTATGGAAAGAGCGGCGAAGGCGGCAGGAGCAAAGACGGCGGAGACAAAGTCGGCCGATGGAAAGGTTACAGAAAAGAAGACGACAGCAAAAAAGGCGGCAGAGAAAAAGGCTGCACCCGGAAAGACGGCAAAGACAGCAGCGAAACAGGCAGCCTCTACTGAAAAAGCGGCTGAGAAGACTGTTGCTGCAGCGGAAGTCATTGCGGCTCCGTCGGAAGAAGTTTTACAGCAGATTGTTTATCAGAAGAGCAGTGGCATGCTTGAACGGGATGCTGAGGTGAATGAGATTTTCGGGCTTGGCGATGAAATGCCGGTTTATTATTTTTAACGGGTCTGTGTCTGGATGAGGATAGAGCAATGCCCAACGAACTATTGACAAATTTGGATAAAATACATACGACCGATTTGGGCCTCCTGCGAATCCGCAAAAATCTTTCGCTCGATGCGGAAGATGTGGTTTCGTGGTGCAAAGACAAGATAACGGCAGAAAATGCCGAAATTACAAGAAAAGGCAAGAACTGGTATATCGCTGTGGATGGCTGCGTGATCACGGTGAATGCCTACAGTTACACGATCATTACGGCTCACCATAGAGAATGAAAATATGCTCAGGCATCCGGAAACGATGCCTGAGCATATTTATATCATTTCATGCAGAATGCCCCGATAAGAGCATTCTTAGAACATAATCCTGGAAGAATCGCGTCAGCGATTCTTTCGTGTGAGAAAGGTTCGCTCTGCGAACCGTAGAAGTTCTTGGCGTCTCGTCCTATGGCGAGACGTCATTAGAACTTCTTCTCACACTTTACCAATGCGAAAACAGTATTCCGGCAAGCGGCGATAATACGATCATGATCATTGAAAAGGTAAAAGATTCAATAGAAATCAGAGTAGCCCGCTGCTCTGAGGGAAACATATTTTGAAGCAGGGTATTCGTTCTTACCTGAAGCGCATCATCGCTGAGTGCGGCGATAAAACCGCCGGCTGTCATGATAATATACATCCCGGAGTGCTCGACCAGAACTCCCAAAAAAACAAGTGATGCTGTGATTGCAAATATACTCCGATAGCGCAGTTTCTCGCATTTGAGTATTACTTTTGCACCGAGAATACCGCCCATTTCCATGAAAAACAAAGCGAAACCCAGTAATGCTCCCGGCATGCCGGTTTCCGGCAGTTTTGCCTGAAGGAAAAATAACAGTAAAATATCAACAGCGCCGACCAGCGAATTACAGAACATCAAAAAGACAGCTTTTCTCGCTTTTTTCAAAAAGGAAAGACTTGTCACGAAACACGATATCAATTCCTGTTTTATGGAGCCGATCATATTTTTTTCATTGACCACATCACGCTGGCATATGCGGATTTCCTTTAAAGACAAAAGTATCCATATTTGCACGGCACCAATCAGAATGTCGGTGCTGTATGCCGCTTTGTGTCCGATCAAAAGAGCGAATCCGGCACATAAAGTTGAAATACCGCTGCAAAGACGGTAGATGATTATTTGGTTTGAAGCATACTTTTCATAACGGTCTTCATGACGAACCGTTTTCAGGGAATCGTATGCAAGCGCGTCTCCCGATCCTGATGAAAAGTTATAGCTCATTGCGTAGAATGCCAGAGAGCCGCATACCATAAGCAGATTGCAGGAAAATATCATGATGATATTCCCGATCATTTTCATAACAGCGCTGACAAGCAGCATTTTTTTCCTTCCGAATACGTCAGCGAGGACCCCGGATGGAATCTCGAACAGCAGGCTCGTTATATGAAAAACGGTTTCTGCAAAGCCGATTTCCACAAGGCTGTAGCCCCTTGCCGCAAGGATGGCTACCCATGCACCTGTCAGGGATAAATTACCAAGAACAGATGATAAATATAATCTCGATATTTGTTTTTTAATATTGAACATAAAAAAATCTCCTTAACTATTATTATTTAAAATGGTTAAGAAGATAATGTACCAACTTATTAGATCTGCCGAATCATGAATAGAGGATTCGGATGGATGCTTACATATCCGCTCCTCTGCAAATCTTTCTAAAAATAGGCGCACTATCCCCGTGAAGAGGAAAAGTATAACCTTTTTTCAGTTGAAGATTTGTCATTTTCCAGAACATAAATCTAACCTTTCGTGAAATATTTATATCATGAATCAAAGATTCATGATCAACATTCGCCGTTCGTCGAACATGCAGGCATGCTCTCCTCACTAACGCTCATTATATCATATTTTAACATGAGAAACTGTATTTTACAATAAGAGAATTAGCAATATTGACTTTTAGCCAATATTGATTTTATCAATGGGAGAACTTTGCGTTCTTTTAAAATTTACTTTCATAGAGATTTTACAATTAAAACGATAGAATCCGATACAGCATATCCAGATCACAATTGATAATAAGTTCCCGCGGGAAATCGCATTCTATAAGAAGCGGCGTAATATATTTTATATCTCCGATATGCCTTTTTCCATGGCTGTCGCTGGAAAGCAGGACCGGGAGCCGCATCTTTTTGCAGAGGGAAAGAATCTGCATGGAATTGTGCCGTCCATCCGTCCGGTACGCGTCCGGCATCAGGGAGGCGTTGTTGATCTCCGGGTAAACATGGTTTTCTCTGGCGGCGGATAGGAGACGTTCATAGTCTACCGGAAAACGGCCGTCGTCGGGATGGCCGATAAAACGGACGCCGGGATGCCGCATTGCCCGGATGTAAGCATCGGTGTTAGAAGCGGCGGTGCCGGCCTGGTTGCGGGTGCCGGTATTGGAATTGACGGCGCCTGCGCGGAAAGTAGGCGGGTGAATGCTGACGAAAGCATAATCCAATGCCTGAATCAGAGAGTCGTCTAAATCTACATCGCCGTTCTCGTTCAAAATATTCAGTTCCGCGCCGTAAAAAAGGGAGATGCCGAAACGTTTCCGTTCTGCGAGCAGCAGATTCCGGAAATAAGAACTGTCGGCAGCGCCCGGTGTGGCCGGACCGTGGTCGGACAGGCCAAGAACCGGAAGAGAACGTTCCGCCGCCGCGCGCGCCATATCCGTGATCGTATCCTGTGTGCCGTGGCCGCTGGCTATACAGTGGGTATGAATATCTGCTGAAATGGGAAACGTCTGCATGAGAAATCCGGCTCCTTTTTTTAAATAGAAGATTGCGCTTGAATAAATTTCATGTATTCTTTTGAATCATTATATCGCCTGCGCTTCGGAAAGTAAAGGCAGTCTATACGAAGAAATCCCGCTGCTTCTCTTCAAAGATATTTTTTAAGATTAACAGTCCCCTTTTCAGTTCTTCTTCCGTATCCGGTGAAGTGACCGATACCCTGACATAAGATGATTTCTTTTCATTCCGCATGGCGAAACGGTGGGAGCCTAACAGGCGGACTCCCCTTTGCAGAGTCAGCAGTTCCAATTCTTCGCTCGTCAGATGTTTTGGAAGTTCCAGCCAGTGAAAAAAACGTTCTACGTTATCCGGCCTGTTTTCGGGGAAAACGGATGTGAATATCTGGTTCCTTTTTCGGGCGAGTATCTTTTTGCGTGTGACGATTTTTTCCGCATCCCCGCTTTCAATCAATTCCGCAATGATCTCTCCGTTGAGTGAAACTGTCTTTAAATTAATACTCAGCATACCGGAGACCAGCTGCTCCCTGTACTTATCCGGAAAGGCGAGAAAGGCGACCCGCAGTCCGGCGCACAGGGATTTGGAAATGCTGCAGATATGGATGGTCTGTTCCGGCAGCAGGGAGAAAAAGGAGCGGGTGCCGTCGGGCGCAAGAAAGGAATAAATATCATCTTCGATTAAAAGCAGTCCGTATCTTTGGATGACTTCTGCGAGTTTATGCCTGCGGGAAGGCGGCATAAAAATGCCTGTGGGATTGCTGCACGTCGGCATCAGATAAATGCCTTTTACTTCCGTATTTTTACAGACCTGGGCGAGCGCATCGGGCGACATGCCCGACTCATCCGCAGGCACGGCAATGAGCTGGATGTGCAGAAAATGTGCCAGTTCTTTAAAGTTCGTATAGGTATAATCGTCCACGGCAATCTTATCTCCGGCATTGAAAAGAGAGATCAGAACGACCGAAAGGGCATTCTGGGCGCCGGCGGACAATAAGATATTGTCTTTTGCCACAGGGATTTTGAGACGGTGAAGCCATTGAAGAGCGGCGTTTATCTGGCGTCTGGTGCCAAGCGGCTCGCTGTATTCGAAAAGTTTTAGGGATTCTGACCGTTGCAGTATGTGCTGTGCGGCATTCTGAACGATGGGATTGCATTCATAGAAGGGCCTGATCATGCCCAGCTCGATTGGGTGCTCTGGCTCTGCTGGACAGCCTGATTGCGCTGGGCCATACAGGACGCTGCTTTTATCGAGAAAAGTGTCCTGTGCGGAAAGGCCGGGAGAGACGAAGGTCCCACGTCCTGTAACGGCATATATAAGTCCTTTCAACTCGCAGAGTTTGTAGGCCCTTGTAATCGTACTCAGATTCAGGTCCAGATAGTCTGCCAGTTCTCTTTGGGGCGGCAGTTTCGCGTCTTCGGGCAGTTTGCCTGTCAGGATATCATTTTCCAGACAGGATGCAATGGAAAGATAATATGGTTTTGTCAGTTTTTCTTTTTGCGGCTTCCATGCCATCAGATAGTTTTCAAAGGAATTAATGGGCATTGGTTTGTCCTTTCTACTGTGTTTCAGGAATAAAATTGTATGCAACATAATATTAACATTGTATGCACACAATTTCAATATTATAATCACTTGTATGGTAAGTGACTGCCTGCATTGTACAATGGGAACTTTCAAGATATCATTTTGCAATTACCTGGAAATTTACAAGCTGAGAGAAAGGCATGGTGATTTTTATGAAAAAAATATCAGTTTCGGAAATGACACAAGTTGGGCTCATGGCGGCATTGGTCTATACGGCATCGGCTTTTTTGCAGATATCCATTCCGACCGCCGTCGGCAGCACGCGCCTGCATATGGGAAATGTGCTGTGCCTGCTGTCGGGGATGCTTTTGGGGCCTTTACAGGGCGGCTTCGCCGCAGGAATCGGCTCGATGTTCTTTGACCTGACGAATCCGGCGTACATTACATCCGCGCCGTTTACTTTTGCATTCAAATTTGTGATGGCATGGCTCTGTGGGAAAATTGTTTCCGGAAATGGCGGACAGCGAAAATGGCGGTATGTACTCGGCAGTGCGGCAGGAGCCTTTGTCTATGTGCTCCTTTACCTGTTGAAAAATTTCATCGAATATACTTTGCTGCTTAAACTGCCCGCAGAAGCGGTGATGCTGACGATTGCGCAGAAAGCGGCCGTATCCTGCACCAATGCCGTTACGGCCTGCCTTGTGGCTGTTCCGCTGGGGCTGGCGCTTGGGCCTGTGGTGGAGAAAGTACGGCATTTGTGAAATACTCTGCATGAGAGTATTTCACAAAATTTCCGACGGATGAAGGGAATGTCATCGATCAACCGGGCCCGCATTCTTTGAACAGTATGAAATTTGTCATTGCGCCGCCGCTGTTATCCATCCATAAGGTAATTTCGTCCGGAGCATCAGCCGGATAATTTGCTTTCATATCCGCAATAAAATGCTCCGGTTCCTCATCGGTGGTTTGTTCTGAAGTATATGTAATATCTACTGTGAATGTTTCTTCGACAGTTCCATTACTCTCCACACGTTCTAATAGAACGGCGGAACAATCCTGATAGTCATAAAACGAGGCGTACATCTCTTCCCACTCGTTTATGACCTGCTCCAGAACCTGCTCACATGGTGCATCATATTCCTCCTCTTTTCCGCACCCTGAAAGAGATAGTGTAAATAAGAGACTCATTAGGAAAATATTTTTTTGTAATTTGCGTTTTCTTTTTTTCATTTTAATGACCATACCTTTCTATCGACCTGTCTGTGAGATATTTATTTTACACATTAACTGTCATCTTGCCGTAGCGTCCGTTTTCAGTCCACAAGTATATTGTCAACTACAAACCTGATGGATTCGATTTCTGTCTCCATCCGAAGATATTCGGCTTCCTGCTCCGGATTGCCGGGGTCCCATTGCACGTCGCTGGGATAGCAGAGGATATATGTTTTAGCGCTGGTGGAAAAAAGGTAGCGGTACCCGACAAAATCATAACCTTTTTCTACAAATTGCTCCGGTGTCATGGATTCTTCATAGCAGACAATATAGAACAGGACGCCGCCATCGAAGGGGTCTATCCCCTTGCTGACATCTTTTCTGACCTGTGTATGATAAACAACATAATTTTGACCGTTTTTTTCCACGAAATACTTTCCTTTCCAATCATCAGGCAGAATCAAAGTAAGATTGATTTCATCCAAAGTTACCGCCTCCTGCTCTATGGGTATTTCCACCACTTTTTCATGTGCGAATGCAAATGCGCCTGCGCTGAAGCTGCAGGCCATGAGAACAAAAGCTGCAGCAATCGTGATAAAGCGTCTGATGATCGTACGGTTGTGCTGTTGTTTATAATTTGGAATTTTTTCCGCCCGCTCAACAAGCTGGTCGTCAATGTTTCCAATGTGTTCGGAAAGCTGTTTTTGATTCATACTTCTATCCCCTCACTTTCTAAATATCTTTTCAGTTTACGGCGCATTTCGTATAACATGGATTTTACCTTGCTCTGGCTAAAACCGGTGCATTTGCAGATAGTCTCGATAGAATCGAGGTACCAGTACCGCCGAATGAAGATATTCCGTTTTTCATCGGCCTGCCGCCAGAGAAACTTATTAATCGCGTCCTCGATATGTTTCCTTTCGATTTCCGATTCCACGCTGTCTGTTCCGGATATGCAGTCGCCTAATTCTTCAAATGATGTGACTGCGGATGGATTTCGTTTTGCGGCAGAAATATATTCATATTTCTTCAGAGCCAGATTTCTGACAATCCTGCTGATAAAGACGGAAAATCTGCTCGGATGTTTATCCGGGATCGCGTTCCAAATGGCAAGGTAAGTATCATTGATACATTCTTCCCGATCTTCCCGGCTTGCAAGAATATTGTTCGCAATATGATTACACAGTCCGCCGTATTTTGAAGATGTTTCCGTAATCGCGCTTTCATCCCGTGCCCAGTAGAGACTTACGATCGCCTCGTCATCCATATGTATTCACCTCCTGTCATTTTATGGATAAACAGCTTCCATTATATTAAGTACGGTTTTTATTGAATTGGTTGTAAAAAAGAGCAGACTTTTTTAACAAGTGAATCATATGGTGCATCTGCTCTTTCTGAAATGATGCAACTATGATGCAATTTTGATACAATTATGATGTGTGCTTCCGGTAATATCTATTTTAGAGGAATATGCGTAAAGAGGAAAGGCATGGATAACATCGTGGGAAAATGGATGAGACAAACCGGAAGGATACTGATATTGTTGCTGTGCATGACGGCGTGCGTCTCCTGTGCATCCGGGCAGGGCGCACAGATGGAACAGGCGGGGAAGCCGGGCTTTTCTGCGGAAGAAGGGAGCGGCGCGGATGGTCAGACGCCGGACGGAACGGGCAGCCGGACGCCGGACGAAGAGAACGGTGAAGAAACAGCGCCGGACGAAGAAGGTGCGGCGGAAGGTCAGGAGCCGGATGCAGAATCCCCAATGCCGGATGCGGAAGAGCCGGAAGCGGCGGAAACGGAATTTTCCCCTGAGAGGCAGCTGCAGGAGAATAAAGAACAGTTCCTGGAAAAAGCGAAAGAGCAGAAAGTCGAATCGGAACAGGCTGAGGTGCTGCTTAGGCGGCTTGCGGCGGACGGGATTTTTCAGAACGGCGACAGGGTGCTCACGGGGCTGATGATCGATGATATAGACGGAAACGGGCAGACGGATATGCTCGTCATGGTACAGGATGCGGAGGAACGTCCTGTTTACGGTTCAGGCGGTCTGTGGCTTTATATGAATGCGGACGAGCCTTATTGCTTTGAAGAGGAAGAATGTTCTTATTGCGGCTGGTTCGATGTTTTTTGGGCGGATATCGACAATGACGAAAATATCGAAATCGTGTTCAGCGCGGAAGGAACGGGCTGCGGCGCGGTGGGCGATTCCTATAAGGCCGTATTTAAGTACAAGGGCCATGCCATTGAGCGGATGAAGCTTCCTTCCGATTTCGACGAGGATTACGATCAGGGGCTTCAGGTGGAACTGGTGCAGGAACCTGTGGAAAACATATATAGTGCGTACTGCCCTTATTTTGACGAGCTGATCACTTTTCGCGGGCAAAATGTAGAGGATTGGGAACTGCCGGATGCCCCGCAGATTGCGGGCGGTAATGCGCGGGGATTCTATAATTTGTGTGCGGCGGAATATGAGGGGAAAAAGGTGCTGCAGGCTTCGGAATATCTGTATGGAGAAGGCGGCGTCGCACATTATGTCGCTACGGCACAGTTTTTGATCACATGGGAAAAAGACGGTACGCCGAAGGTGCTCAAATGGTGGATTGAGGAAGCTGTCGGATAAAAACGGATGGAGGCTAGTGTGAAGATTATTTCTATTATGCTTCCAGAACGATATATCGCTATTCTTTCGAGACGGGAGAAATAACAGTCTATCATACAGAAGTTCCGAGATACTTTTGCATTTGAAGTGATACAGAAGGATTTATGCCTTGGATTAGAGATGAAAAATTAGGATAGCGGAAGAACTGCTGGCGTATGTTTTCGATGACCTCCTGAAATGCAGAAGATACGGATTAATTCAAAAAAATGATGTATCTATTGACATTACATCAAGCGTGCGATATAGTATCTTTGTAAGATGTAATGTATATAATTACATCTCGTGAAGAACTGGACACAGGGAGGATACTATCGTGACACAAATTGAAAAGGCAGCCGCATTCATTAAAGAAGCAGAAATCATCCTCATCGGCGCAGGGGCAGGGGCCTCGGCCGCCGCCGGCCTCACTTACAGCGGGAAGCGGTTCACCGAAAATTTCGGTGATTTTATTGAAAAGTACGGTTCTGCGTATATGACGGATATGTATGCGGCGGGTTTTTACCCGTTTCCCACGCAGGAGGCAAAATGGGGCTATTGGTCAAAACACAGCATGGTAAACCGTTTTCTGCCGCCCGCGATGCCTTTATACAGGCAGCTTTATGAAATAGTAAAGGATAAAGACTATTTTGTCCTGACAACGAACGTTGACCACCAGTTTCAGAAAGCCGGATTTCCGACGGAACGCATCTTTGCCACGCAGGGAGACTACGGGAATATCCAGTGTGAAAAGGGCTGTCATCCGAAAATTTATGATGCGGAGGAGCTGTTCTATCAAATGGACGAGGCGAGAAATGATTGTCTGGCGCCGTCTTATCTGGTGCCCAAATGTCCGGTCTGCGGCGGTAATATGACAATGCACCTTCGCTGTGACCAGTATTTTGTCGAAGATGAAAACTGGCATGAGGCGGCCGGACGGTATCAGAATTTTCTGAAGAGCATGGAAAAGAAAAAGAGTGTATTTCTGGAACTGGGTGTTGGTTTTAACACCCCGGGGATCATAAAATATCCGTTTTGGCAGATGGTCAATGAGTGGAAAAATGCAGAATATATTTGCATTAACGCCAAAGAGGCTTATGCGCCGGAGAAAATTAAAGACAGATCTATCTGCGTTCAGGCGGATATTGGGGATGTGCTTAAAAGATTTTTGTGAGGTGTTTGAAATGAACAAAACAGAAAACAAATCAGAAAAAGCAGATCTTTTTCTGGAAAAGCTAAAGAAAGATTCACCCCGATACAGCGGTCTTGAAACGACCGGGTACAGTCTTGCGGAAAAGAAAAATACGATTCGCTCCCTGATGAACATCCGTATACCGGGAGCGCTTTCCGATGAATTGGTGAATCTGCAGGATGAATATTTACAGGAAGAGCGGAAAGCAAAGGGCGTCGTGGCTTTGACGGATATCCCGACGATAAAAGAGCAGTTTAACAGCAGTTTTCCCCATGCGGACAAAATATCGCTCTGGCAGGGGGATATCACAAGGCTGGAAGCCGGCGCCATTGTAAATGCCGCCAATTCGCAAATGCTTGGCTGCTTTGTGCCATGCCACAGGTGCATAGACAATGCCATTCACAGTGCGGCGGGGATGCAGCTTCGCGAGGAATGCGCTCACATTATGAGCCGCAGGCGGTCAAAATATGGAAGGGATTATGAAGAACCGACGGGTACAGCTACTTTGACCGCGGCCTATAATCTTCCCTGTGACCATGTGATCCACACGGTGGGACCGATAGTCTATGGCAGGCTGACCGATATGCTTTGTCAGGATTTGCGGAACTGCTATGAAAATGTTCTGCAATGTTGTCTGGAACATCAGATCAGGTCCGTTGCGTTCTGCTGTATTTCGACAGGGGAATTTCATTTTCCGAATGATAAGGCGGCAGAAATTGCCGTGAAAACGGTTGCGGATTTTCTGGAAAAGCACGATAATTGTATGGACCGGGTTATCTTTAATGTCTTTAAGGACAGCGACCGGGATATTTATGAGAACTTATTAGGATGATGGGGTGGCAGACATGATACTCGAAACGGAAAGACTGTATTTACGCAAGATGGGGCAGGATGATTTCGAAGCTTTGTGCAAGATACTGCAGGATGAGGAGACAATGTATGCTTACGAAGGCGCTTTTAACGATAGGGAAGCGCAGGAGTGGCTTGACCGGCAGATTTTCCGCTATCGGAAATGGGGATTTGGCCTGTGGGCGGTAATTTTGAAAGAAACGGATGAGATGATCGGGCAGTGCGGACTTACGATGCAGCCGTGGAAAGAGGAGGAAGTGCTGGAGGTCGGATATCTTTTTCAGCGGAGATATTGGCACAGAGGCTATGCAACGGAAGCGGCCAGAGCATGTAAGCAGTATGCTTTTGAAACGCTGGGTGCGGAAGAGGTCTGCTCCATCATCCGGGATACGAATACTGCATCGCAGAAAGTGGCCGTTCGAAACGGTATGGTCGTAACGGACAGTTGGATAAAGCATTACCGGGGTGTGGATATGCCGCATTATCGGTATGTGGTCCGGAAGGGAAAGTCACTATGAATTAATTACCTGATTTCCGCTGCCCTTTCGGCTGTTTTAGACATTATTTTTCCTATATAAAGAGGGTGGCGGTAGGAAAACTTCATCGCACTGCCTGATTTGCAGAGTGGCAGATCACAAACTTTTTTGACCAGATATGGTCAGCTAATCCATATCCGACTTTTTTCGCATCTGCCTTGATTTCTTTTGGAACCGAAATTCCTGATGCTTGGCTTTTCTCATATAGGAAAGAACTGTTTTTGCCAGTCTCAGTGCACAGGCAGGCGTTGTGTACTGCAATGTCAATATTCCCCAAATGTTCGATCGAAAGTAACCGCATGATCTTATTGCAGTATTCATCCATCAGATATTTTTCAAAAAAACAATCACAAGTCTTTTCAAACAGGTTTCCTTCCGGAGGGCTCGATGCCGTCTTTAATGCCTGTTCTAATTGAAACATTAAATCTTCAGCCGTTGCTTCAAAGTGCCGCAGCAGCTCGTTTACAGATGTCCCTGATAGAAACTGCCGAAAAACCGCTTTGAGCAAACAAATTTAATGCGATATCTAATATTCTTTGTTTTGTTTCGTTCATTTGTATCATTGGCTTAAAAGTTGTTAGGTTTTGTTATATCTAACAACTGTTAGAATGTCAATCCATGGATGAAACAATATAATCCCAATAAAAACCAACAAAAACCAACCAAAAACAGAAAAAAACAGAATTTTTTTCCGGCCGAAAACTTCAAAACGGGCAAAAACGGAATGATAAAAATGTTGTTTCGTGTTGAATTTATATTGACTTTATAGGGGACATACCTTATAATTATGATATATTAGAAAAAGTGGACAAATAGACGGTACTATCCGGAGGTTTTTATGGAAAGCAAACAGAGGATCATACAGGAACTTGTTCCGGGCAAACAGATTACACTGGCACATATCATTGCCAATCCGGACAGCATCCTTTATGAAAAATTAGGACTGAACCCCGCCGTAGAACATTCCCACTCCGCCATCGGCGTGCTGACGATCAGCCCGGCGGAAACAGCGATCATCATTGCTGATATTGCGATGAAATCTTCCGGCGTGGAACTGGGATTTGTGGACAGGTTTTCCGGCTCGCTTATCGTTACGGGAACGGTCTCGCAGGTAGAAGCGGCGATACAGGCCATCCTTCTTTATACGGAGGAGACATTGGGCTATACCGTCTGCAAGATTACAAGAACATGAAGAAACTGATATTAATAGGCCGCAGCGAGGCGGGCAAGACGACGCTGACGCAGGCGCTGCGTGGCGAAACGATTACATATAAGAAAACACAGTATATCAATTATTTTGACGTCATCATTGATACGCCGGGCGAATACGCGCAGACGGCGAAACTCGGAAGGGCGCTGGCGCTTTATTCTTACGAAGCTGACGTGGTGGGATTGCTGCTCGCGGCGAATGAGCCGTATTCCCTCTATCCGCCCAATATCACCTGTATGGTGAACCGGGAGGTTGTCGGCATTGTTACGAAAATCGACAGGGAAGACGCAAATCCGGAGCAGGCCGCGCGGTGGCTCAGACTGACGGGCTGTCAGAAAATCTTTTTTGTCAATTCTAAGGCAAATGAAGGCGTGGCGGAGATTTTGGAGTATTTGAGTGAGCCGGGGGATGAGCTTCCCTGGGAAGGGCAAAAAGAATTTCTAAGTCAGTAAAGGACACTGACTAAGAAATTCTAACAGTTTGCTTTGCAAACTGTTTTTTGCCCGACAGAATGTCTCTGTTGAGACATTCTGTCGGGTTGTGTAGGGAACTAAAATAGGAAGTCCGCAGTAGGGAATTTCTATTTGGAAGGTCGAACATCCCGCTGCAGAGCAGCGATATATTCGACCCTCGCGGCAGTCGCCAAACATCCGTGCAAGCACGGCTGTCTGGTTCGTTGCCCGCGGGAATAAAAGTTCAGGCATTTCGTAAATGCCAAAATAAAGAAAAGAAAAGGAGAAAAAAATGGCACTGAACGAGTATGAAATCAAGAAACAGATCTGCGACATTGGCAAAAGAATTTATGACCGCAACATGGTTGCGGCAAACGACGGAAACATTTCCGTAAAACTGAACGACAATGAATTTTTATGTACACCTACTGGCGTATCCAAAGGATTCATGACACCGGAATTTATCTGTAAGGTAGATGCAGACGGCAATGTAATTCAGGCAAACAAGGGATTTCGACCTTCTTCCGAAATCAAGATGCACATGCGCGTCTATAAGAAAAGACCGGACGTTGGTTCCGTTGTTCACGCACATCCGACTTTTGCGACAAGCTTTGCTATCGCAGGCATTCCGCTGACACAGCCGATCATGCCCGAAGCGGTGATCGCACTCGGCTGCGTTCCGATCGCACCTTACGGAACACCTTCTACGATGGAGATTCCCGATGCGGTGGAGCCGTATCTGGAGCACTTCGATGCAGTGCTGCTTGAGAGCCACGGCGCGCTCACATGGTCAACAGACCTTCTGGCGGCTTATATGAAGATGGAATCCGTTGAATTTTATGCAGAGCTTCTTTACAAAGCAAGACAGCTCGGCGGCCCGAAAGAGTTCAGCCCTGAGAATGTTCAGAAGCTGTATGAGATAAGAAGAAAAATGGGCCTGCCTGGACGTCATCCGGCAGACCTGTGCCAGAACAAAGGAAAGGCGAACTGCCATAACTGCGGCTCCTGTTCTTCTTCCGCAGGTTCTCAGGACAGCCAGGAACTGGTAGCAGCGATCACCAAGAAAGTTTTAGAGCAGCTCGGCAAATAATCTATGGATAAATATAATCTTGAGAAAATAGTAAAGAACCTCGTTGACGAGGCAATCATCAAAGAAGTCATGTCCCTGCAGCTTGCCGTGAAATTAATTGAAACGGTGGAGCAGAAAGCGCAGGAGATGGGAATGCGGGTCGTGATAGCCGTATCGGATGCGGCAGGCAGGCCCGTGGCGGTTCATTGTATGGACAATGCCTATCACGGAAGTTTTGATGTGGCGCTCAATAAAACATATACGGCGACTGCTTTTCAGATGTCAACGAGTGAATTATCACGATTATGCCAGCCCGGTCATGATCTGTACGGCCTTCAGTTCTCCAATGACGGCAAGGTAATGATACTTGGCGGCGGCGAACCGCTGATGGTCGGCAATACCATGATCGGCGCCCTGGGCGTGTCCGGTGGGACAGCAGTTCAGGACACGGAGCTGGCGGCTTATGGGAAAGCCATGTTAAAGGAGGTAATAAAGTGTCTTTAGATGAAAGCATGATTCATGACATCGTACAGAAAGTCATGGCAAATATGCAGATAGCCGGTTCGGTGGAAGGCATGCACGGCGTATTTCAGGACATGAACGACGCCATCAAGGCATCCATCGAAGCGCAGAAAGTTGTCCGCAATCTGACATTGGACCAGAGAGAGAAGATCATCTCTGCCATCCGAAGAAAAACACATGAAAATGCTGAGATCATTGCCAATATGGGTGTGAATGAGACCGGCATGGGCAACGTAGGGGATAAAATTTTAAAACATCATCTGACAGCGGATAAGACGCCCGGAACGGAGGACTTGAGCACGATCGCATGGTCCGGCGACAGGGGACTTACGCTGGTGGAAATGGGGCCTTTCGGCGTTATCGGCGCGATCACGCCGGCGACCAATCCGTCGGAAACGGTCATTTGTAATTCCATTGGTATGATCGCAGGCGGAAACACCGTCGTATTCAATCCCCATCCGAATGCAAAGAAAACAACGATTTTTACCATCAATATGATTAACGAAGCTTCTCTGGAGGCGGGCGGCCCGGACAACATCGCCGTTACGGTGGAAGTGCCCACGATGGACACGAGCGCGATCATGATGAAGCACCCGGCAATTCCGCTTTTGGTAGCAACAGGCGGTCCCGGCGTTGTAACGGCAGTCCTTTCTTCCGGGAAAAGGGCAATCGGTGCAGGCGCAGGCAATCCGCCGGCGCTGGTAGACGATACTGCGGATGTCCGGAAAGCGGCACAGGACATTGTGAACGGATGTACATTCGATAACAATCTGCCCTGTATCGCAGAGAAAGAAATCGTGGCGATGGACAGCATTGCAGACGAACTGATGCATTATATGATTCAGGAGAACGGCTGTTATCTCGCAAACAAAGAGGTTCAGGATAAGCTGACGGCAACCGTTATTACGCCTAAGGGCGCGCTGAACAGAAAATGCGTCGGCAGAAGTGCAAGAGCGCTGCTTTCCATGGTCGGCGTGGAAGTGGGACCGGAAATCAGATGTATCGTATTCGAAGGCCCCAAGGAGCATCCGCTCATTGCGACAGAGTTGATGATGCCGATTCTCGGTATGGTCAGGGTAAAGACTTTTGAGGAAGGTGTGGAAACGGCCGTATGGCTGGAGCATGGCAACCGCCATTCCGCACATATTCATTCCAAAAATGTGGATAACATTACTACTTATGCAAAAGCAATCGATACGGCAATTCTTGTAAAGAACGGGCCGAGTTATGCGGCACTCGGATTCGGCGGCGAAGGTTACTGTACTTTCACGATCGCATCCAGAACAGGCGAAGGCCTGACGAGCGCGCAGACGTTTACGAAGAGAAGACGCTGCACGATGTCTGACAGCCTTTGTATCCGCTAGGAAAACATAGAAAGGAGTAAGGTATAGAATATGGCAGTAAATGAACAGGAAGTTGAGCAGATCGTCAAACAGATTTTGGGTCAGCTTTCCGGAAGCGGAGCCGGTGCAGCAGTATCCCCGGCAGCAGGAAAGAGCCAGGCGGGAGCGGGGATCCCTTCCACCGCCCATGTTGCGATGTTGACAGAACTGGAAAAATTTGAAGTAAAAGAGTTTCCCATGCCGCAGGTCGGCGATGACGATATTCTGGTCAAAGTGGAAGGCTGCGGCGTCTGTGGAACGGATGCGCATGAGTTTAAGCGTGACCCGTTCAGCCTGATTCCGGTAGCGCTCGGACACGAAGGGACCGGCGAGATCGTTAAGATGGGTAAGAACGTAAAGAAAGACAGCGCGGGCAAAGACCTCCACATCGGGGACAAAGTCGTGACCTGTATGATTTTTAAAGATGACCCGGAAATTACGATGTATGATCTGAATAAACAGAATGTCGGTGCGGCGGATGTATATGGACTGCTTCCCGATGATGATGTGCATTTGAACGGATGGTTTTCCGATTACATTTTGATTCGCGGCGGTTCTACGGTATTTAATGTAAGCGATCTGGATTTGGATTCCAGAATTTTGATTGAGCCATGTGCAGTACTCGTACATGCGGTGGAAAGAGCAAAAACAACGGGAATCCTGCGATTCAACAGCCGCGTGGTCGTACAGGGATGCGGGCCGATCGGTCTGATCTGTATTGCGGTGCTCCGCACGCTCGGTATCGAGAACATCACGGCGGTTGACGGCAACGATATGCGTCTCGACTTTGCGAAGAGACTCGGCGCTTCCCACACGGTAAGCTTTAAGGAGTTCCAGGGAATCGAAGCGCTGACAGGTGCGGTGAAGGCTTCCTTCGACGGACATCTGGCTGATTTCGCATTCCAGTGTACGGGAAATCCGGCAGCACACGCGAATATTTACAAGTTCATCCGCAACGGCGGCGGACTCTGTGAACTGGGCTTTTTCGTAAACGGCGGCGACGCAACGATCAATCCGCACTTCGACTTATGTTCCAAAGAGATTACGCTGGTGGGTTCCTGGGTATATACGCTGCGGGATTATGCTACGACGTTTGATTTCTTAAAGAGAGCAAAAGGAATCGGACTTCCGCTTTCAGATTTAATCACACACAGATATCCGCTGGAGCAGATTAATGAAGCATTGAAGACCAACCTTGCAATGACCGGATTGAAGATTGCAATCGTCAACAAGTAGAAAGAATAAAATTCTTTCTATCGTGAGTTTGGGCATATGCCCGAACTCGCAGGATGAGAAAGGAATCAAGGTATAGCTATGGAAGAATTAACATCTCGTAAGGAAGCAGAAGCGGTCGGCCTGTTGGAAGTATTCGGGCTCGTATGCGCCTTCCTTGCCGCAGACGCGGGCTGCAAGGCGGCAAATGTCCGTTTGGAAGTATTCGATAAAAATAAACCTGCCAATGCAGATGCTCTGCCGGTACCGCTTTTGGTCACGGTCAAATTCAGAGGCAGTGTCGCAGATGTAGAGGAAGCTATGAGAGCTGCGGAGGCGGTCGCGCTTGCAAATACGGGAGTCGTATGTAAGCACATTATTCCAAGACCAACGGAAGATACAGAAAAAATGCTGAAGATCAGCGCACTTGATAAGAACTAGTGTGAGAAATTAACGCCGCCCTGGGCGGCACGATTAAGAGTATGAACAAGGAGGACTAAGTATGTCACAGGAAGCTTTAGGAATGGTAGAAACAAGAGGACTTACAGCAGCAATTGAAGCAGCGGATGCAATGACCAAGGCAGCGGAGGTTGTTTTGATCGGAACAGAGAAGATCGGTTCCGGACTCGTAACCGTTATGGTACGCGGCGATGTAGGCGCAGTAAAGGCAGCTGTTGAAGCCGGTACGAACGCAGCGAGCAAATTAGGCGAATTGGTAGCAACTCATGTTATTCCGAGACCGCACAGCGATGTGGAGAAGATTCTGCCGAAGTTCAAATAGGGCGAGAAGAACTTTTAGGGCTTGCGCCAGTGGACGCTTCGCCAAGAAGTTCTACGGTTCGCTCCGCGAACCTTTCTCACAGGGCGAACGAGTTCGCCCGAAAGAATGCCCGAAGGACGGGCATTCTTCCAGGAGATGGCAGGATGTATCATGCGGCATGAAAAAGGAGAAACGGCATGGGTAAAGCATATGGATTCATAGAAATAACCGGAGTGGTAGCGGCAATGGACGCGCTGGACATCATGTGCAAGGCGGCTGATGTGGAACTTGCAACATGGGAGCGCAAGCTTGGCGGAAGGCTGGTCACGCTGGTAATAGAAGGAGATGTGTCGGCAGTCAGACAGGCTGTTGAGGCAGGCTCTACGCAGGCGTTGAAGAAGCCCGCGGCGACCGGAGTGCTTCCCAATCCGCATCCGGAGATCGTCAGGATGGTGGAATTGTCGGCAAGCCGTTTTAAAGGAAAAACGGAACCTTCCTCCGGCTCAAAGATGCTGGGCGAAGACCCGCCGGATTTCGTACAGGACGAGAAGTAGTTCTAATGTAGCAAAGAACGCAGCATTAGAACTGCTAATGGCATCGCAGGCGATGCCTGTCTCGTAAGACAAGCAGACTTGTCCGAAAGAGTCGCCGTTCGGCGATTCTTCCAGAGGTATTGGAAACAGTAACAGCAATCAAAAAACAGGAGGAAATGAATTATGGCATCACTCGAAGCATTGGGAATGGTAGAAACAAGAGGTCTGGTAGCAGCGATTGAAGCGGCAGATGCAATGTGCAAGGCGGCTAACGTTACATTGATCGGAACAGAGAAAATCGGTTCCGGACTCGTAACCGTTATGGTACGCGGCGATGTAGGCGCAGTAAAATCTGCTGTAGAAGCAGGCGCAAACAGCGCAGGCGCACTCGGAGAACTGGTTGCAACACATGTCATTCCGAGACCGCACAACGACGTGGAGATGATTTTACCGAAAATAGGGTGAGAAGAAGTTCTAAAAGGCTAACACACCTGACGGTGTGGCGCCATAGGACGAGACGCCAAGAACTTCTACGGTTCCGCAAAGCGGAACCTTTCTCACACTGAAGAATGCCCAGGAAATGGACATTCTTCCAGACAAACTTGTTTGTCTTTAGATTTGAAAGGGTATAGGTAAAGTATGGACACTTATAACGAGGTAGAGCGAATTACGAGAATGGTGCTCCAGACGATAGAGAACGCCAAAGGAAACGAGAGCCGCATGGCGGTTCCCGTTGGCGTATCTGCAAGACATATTCATCTTACACAGGAAGATGTGGAAAAATTGTTTGGGGCAGGCTATCAGCTGACGAAAAAGAAAGAATTAATGGGTGGGCAGTTCGCGGCAAATGAACAGTGTACCATTGTCGGATTGAAACTGCGCGCGATTGAGAATGTACGGATTCTCGGACCCGTCAGGAAAAAATCGCAGGTGGAGATATCCGCCACGGATGCGCGTACACTGGGAGTCAACGCACCCTTGCGGCAGTCGGGAGATACAGCAGGCTCAGCGCCAATCGCGCTTGTCGGCCCCAAAGGCGTCGTATATCTGAACGAGGGCTGTATCGTTGCGGCAAGGCATATCCATATGACACCGACAGAAGCGGCGGCCGCTTCCCTGCACGACGGCGATTATGTTTCCGTCAAAATGGGAAATGAAAGAGGCGCGGTACTCGATCATGTGAAGATTCGTGTGGATGAATCCTTTTCACTGGAAATGCACATCGATACGGACGAAGCCAATGCCTGCCAGGTAAAACAGGGCGATTGTGCTTTTGTAGTATAGGTATTGCCCGGAGAGGTTCATTATGATTATAGGAAAAGTAGTAGGAAGTTTATTTTCTACCAGGAAAAGTGAAAAGTTAGTCGGCAATAAGTTCATGATAGTAGAACCTGTCGAAACGATGAGAGGAAACGGAGATCGTCTTGTGGCAATCGACATTATCGGCGCCGGAATCGGCGAATATGTTATGGTCGCGCAGGGTTCTGCAGCCAGAATCGGCTGCGATATGGAAGACGCGCCCGTTGATGCGGCAATCGTAGGTATCATTGACGAGGGACAGGATTGGAGCAGGTAATCATGTTGATTGATGAACTGAAAAAGATAGCAAAAGAAAGTGGTGTAGTGGGAGCCGGCGGAGCCGGTTTCCCATCCTATGCCAAAATGACAGAGCAGGCGGATACAGTCATACTCAACTGTGTGGAGTGTGAACCGCTTTTAAAATTACATAAACAGCTTTTGGCTTCCCATGCGGAAGAAATCGTGCGGATGCTTAATGAAGTACGGGAGACATTCGGCGCAAAAGAGGCTGTCATCGGCATTAAAAGCGAGCATAAGCATACGATTCAGATTCTTAATGAAGTGCTGAAAGATTATGATAAAGTACGAATCTGTGCCGTACGGCCTACTTATCCGATGGGCGATGAGGTCATCCTCATCTATGAAGCGACAGGACGCGTCATCAAGCCGGGCGGGCTTCCAATTGATGAGCATGTCGTCGTATATAATACGGAAACGATGTATAATCTATACCGTGCGGTTCATTTACAGGAACCTGTTACGGATAAACTGGTGACAATCGTGGGTGAGATTGAGAATCCTGTCACCATCAGCATTCCGCTTGGAACGACCGTGGGAGAAGCGGTTTCCCTCGCAGGAAAGATTACGGTCAAAAATCCGGCCTTTGTCATGGGCGGACCGATGATGGGAAAGCTTGGAACGGAGAACACCGTTATAACAAAGACAACAAATGCAATTATCATTTTACCGGAAGACCATAAAGTGGTAATGCGTATGAATAAAAATTTAGAACTGGAAAGGCGCAGGGCCGCTTCCTCCTGCTGTCAGTGCAGAACCTGTACGGACCTGTGTCCGAGACATGCGCTGGGACATCCGATAGAACCCCACCGCATTATGCGCGCGGTGGCCGATCATGATACGAGCGATCTGTCGGTCTATACCAATACGGCCTATTGCAGCAGCTGCGGTCTGTGTGAAAATTATGCCTGTCCGCAGGGGCTTTCTCCGAGAAGTGTTATCGCGGAGTTTAAGAGCGGCTTGAGAGCTGCCGGCATTCGCGGAGAAAAACCGGAAGCAGCGGATGTGGTTTCCGACAGAGAACTGAAAAAAGTTCCGGTCGCGAGGCTGAAAGCAAGACTGGGATTGATGGAATATGATGTTCCGGCGCCGCTTACTGACAAAATACCTGCTATGAAAAAGGTAAAGATTCTGATGAGCCAGCACATCGGCGCACCGGCAAAGCCGATTGTTACGGAAGGCAGTCCGGTGAAAAAGGGACAGAAGATCGCGGATGCGGCGGAAGGCCTCGGCGTGGCAATCCATGCGTCCATAGACGGTATCGTGGAAAAAGTGAGTGAGAAAGAAATTGTTATCCGAAGAATGCCCTGACGGCCATTCTGCTTAAAGGAGTAACGATAATAGAAAGGAAATGGTTAGAACAATGGCGAAAGCAATTGGTATGGTGGAAGTTACAACGGTATCGACAGGATATCTTGCGGCGGATGAGATGGCAAAAGCAGCGGATGTGGAACTTTTGCAGGCGGAAGTCACCTGTCCGGGAAAATTTGTCATTCTGGTGACCGGAGAACTCAGCGCGGTGCGGGCTTCCGTGGACAGGGCGGGGAGCAGGTATGCGGATAAAGTCATCGACACCTTTGTACTCGGCAACCCGCATGAGTCGATTTTTCCTGCGATTTACGGAACGGCACAGCCGGAAAAAATCGATGCGCTCGGCATTTTGGAGACCTATGATGTGGCGGCGCTCATCGTTGCGGCGGATATGGCAGCAAAGACAGCGGTCGTGGAACTGATTGAGCTTCGCCTCGCCAAAGGCATGTGCGGCAAAAGCTATATGACCCTGACGGGCAGCGTTTCCGCTGTACAGGCGGCAATCGACAGGGCGAAGGCCGAAGCGGGAGACAAAGGCATGTTCCTCGATAGTTCCGTCATTGCAAGGCCTTCGGATAAGCTGATCAAATACATATTCTGATGTATTTGCGTGATGGGAAATTGCTGTAATCGCGGCGAGTCTGTGTTTTTGCGGATGCGGCATGACGGTGGAGAAGACTGTGGAAAAGAATTGGGGGCGGAATATGTTAGCGGCTGAAAGAAGAAACCTGATTTTAGAGAAAGTCCATGAAGAGAAAAAAGTGATCGTCAGCGAGCTGAGCAAAGAATTTGACGTTTCAGAAGAGACCATCCGAAGGGATCTGGATAAACTGGAAGAGGACGGTCACGTCATCAAAAGCTATGGAGGAGCGGTCCTCAATGAAAAAGGCAGTATCGACCTTCCTTTTAATGTCAGATGGAGGTCGAATACACAGGGTAAGCAGAAGATTGCGGAGCTGATCAGCGAAGAAATCGAGGACGGCGACCATATTATTCTGGATGCCTCAACGACAGCGGTCTTTATCGCAAAGAATATCAAGCAGAAAAGGCATTTGACGGTCATTACCAATTCGATTGAAATTTTGCTGGAACTGTCGGATGTGTCGGGTTGGGACATCATCGCGACGGGCGGACTTCTGAAAGCGGGTTCCATGTCTTTACTTGGGAAAAAAGCGGCGGACAGCATCAGTTCTTATCATGTGGATAAAGCTTTTTTATCCTGCAAGGGAATCGATTTGGAAAAAGGCATCACAGACGGGAACGATGAAACCGGCGGCGTGAAGCAGAATATGATCGCCGCGGCGGATAAAGTCTATCTGGCCGTAGATTCCAGTAAGTTCGGCAAAAAAGCGCTTTCCAAAATATGCGGACTGTCGGAGGTGGATGTTATTGTGACCGATGAAAAGCCGGACGGTGCGTGGATGGACGCATTTCAGAGGATGGGGATAGATTTTTTGGTGTGAGAAGAACTTCTAAAGGACCAACTTTTTGTCTTAGATTTGAGTATTCTGCAGTGCAGATGAATGGAGGGTTAGCATGGTGAATACCTATTATACGAAACCGATTGAAAAAACGGAGAGGATACCGAAGCTGGTAGCGCATTTATTTGCGAAGATGCCGGAAATCGAGGCGGCAAGGGCGGAACTGATCACGGAGTCCTATCGGGAGACGGAAGGACAGCCCATTATGATGCGCCGGGCAAAGGCTTTTGAACATATCTTAAAAAATATTCCGATCATCATCAGGCCGGGAGAGCTCATTGTCGGCAGTACGACGATCGCGCCCAGAGGATGTCAGACCTACCCGGAATTTTCCTATAAATGGATGGAAGCGGAATTTGATACGGTAGAACATCGGGCGGCGGACCCTTTTTATATTTCTGATGAGACGAAAAAGAGACTGAAAGAGGCCGATAAATATTGGAAAGGAAAGACGACGAGCGAGCTGGCTTACAGTTATATGGCGCCGGAGACACATCGTGCGATGGAGCACAATTTCTTTACGCCAGGCAATTATTTTTATAACGGTGTTGGACATATCACGGTACAGTACGATAAGGTGCTGGCTATCGGATTTGAAGGAATTAAGAAGGAAGCGGCGAAGGAACTTGCAGGCTGCCAGTTCGGGGATGAAGATTACGCGACGAAGAGCGTTTTTCTGGAAGCAGTCATGCTTTCCTGCGACGCTGTAATAGGCTATGCGGGAAGATATGCGCGTCTCGCCGCAGAAATGGCAGAACAGGAAAGAGACGCGAAGAGAAAAAAGGAACTGCTCACGATAGCCGAAATCTGTGCGAAAGTGCCGGAACGCGGCGCGGAGAGTTTTCAGGAAGCCTGTCAGTCGTTCTGGTTCGTACAGCAGCTTTTGCAGCTGGAATCCAGCGGGCATTCCATTTCGCCGGGCAGATTCGACCAGTATATGTATCCTTATTATGAAAAAGATTTGAATGCCGGAAAGCTGACGCGGGAATATGCGCAGGAACTGCTCGACTGTATCTGGGTGAAGCTGAACGATTTGAACAAATGCCGTGACGAAGCGAGTGCGGAAGGTTTTGCGGGCTATTCTCTGTTCCAGAACCTGATCGTAGGCGGACAGACGGTGGACGGCAAAGATGCCACCAACGATTTGTCTTTCATGTGCATTACGGCATCGAAGCATGTATTTTTACCGCAGCCCTCACTGTCGATCCGCGTATGGAACCGTTCCCCCCAGGAATTGTTACTGCACGCGGCTGACCTGACACGGACCGGAATCGGGCTTCCCGCTTACTATAATGACGAAGTCATCATCCCGGCGCTGATCAACAGGGGACTGACGTTAGAGGATGCGCGGGATTACAATATCATCGGCTGTGTGGAACCGCAGAAAGCAGGTAAAACGGAAGGATGGCACGATGCGGCATTCTTCAATATGTGTCGTCCGCTCGAAATGGTCTTTTCCAATGGATATGACAATGGGGAACCGGCCAGCATCCAGACCGGCAATGTGGAAGACTTCAAGACGTTTGACGAATTTTATGATGCTTATAAAAAGCAGATGAACTATAATATTTCCCTGCTCGTCAATGCCGACAATGCAATCGACGTGGCACACAGAGTCCTCTGCCCGCTGCCTTTCGAATCCTGTATGGCGGACGACTGCATCAAGAGAGGGAAAAGCCTTCAGGAAGGCGGCGCCGTTTATAACTTTACGGGCCCGCAGGGCTTCGGCATCGCCAATGTTGCGGATTCCCTGTACACGGTGAAAAAGCTTGTATATGAAGAAAAGAAAATAACAATCGGAGAATTGAAGAAAGCCCTTGAAATGAACTTCGGGCAGGGCTTCGATGCGATCACGGCGAGAGAGATCGCGCTCCGGGTAGCGAAAACGCTGGAAGCGCAGGGACAGGAAGTAACGCCCGATATCATTGAAATAACGATACGGAGCGTGCTCACGATGCAGCTTCCCGCCGAAGAAAAGGCGCGCTATGAAGAGATTCTGGCGATGATAGACGAACTTCCCAAATTCGGCAACGATATTGACGAAGTGGATGAACTGGCAAGGGATGCGGCTTATACTTATACAAGGCCGCTTGAGACTTTCAAAAATCCGAGAGGCGGTATTTTCCAGGCAGGATTATATCCGGTTTCTGCAAACGTGCCCCTCGGCGCACAGACCGGCGCGACCCCGGACGGAAGGCTGGCGCATATGCCGGTGGCGGACGGTGTTTCTCCTTCTTCCGGAAAAGACACGAACGGCCCGACAGCAGCCTGCAACTCCGTGGCACGCTTAGACCACGGCATTGCGAGCAACGGAACGCTCTTTAACATGAAGATACATCCGACGGCAATGTCGGGACAGAAAGGACTGGAGAATTTTGTATCGCTCGTCCGCGGCTATTTTGACCAGAAGGGTATGCACATGCAGTTCAATGTCGTAGACAGAGAAACGCTTCTGGATGCGCAGAGGCACCCGGAGAAATACAGCGGACTGGTCGTGCGGGTAGCAGGATATTCCGCTCTGTTTACGACACTTTCCAAATCGCTGCAGGATGACATTATCCGCAGAACGGAACAGGCGGCGTACCGAGCGTGAGAAGAAAATCTAACGCTTGCGCCAATGGGCACTTCGCGAAGCTATTCTACGATTTGTGAAACAGGAATGAGGATTAATATGAATGATTATTTGAATGTTTCAGGCAGGATTTTTGATATACAGAGATATTCCATCCATGACGGTGTCGGTATCCGTACGATTGTCTTTTTAAAAGGCTGTGCGCTGCGGTGTAAATGGTGCTGTAACCCGGAATCCCAGGAATACGAGATACAGACGATGATGGTGAACGGAAAGCCCAAGACGATCGGGCGGGACGTTACCGTGGCGGAAGTCATGGACGTGGTAAGCCGGGATATGCCTTATTATGGACGCTCCGGCGGCGGGCTGACCCTATCCGGCGGCGAGAGCCTCTTACAGCCGGAATTTGCGGCGGCGCTCCTGCAGGCAGCAAAGAGCATCGGCATCAACACGGCGATAGAAAGTATGGGCTTTGCGGAGTTTTCGACCATTCAGAAGATTCTTCCTTATCTGGATACCTATCTGATGGATATCAAACATATGAATGCGGCAAAGCATAAGGAATATACCGGAAAAGAGAATATAAAGATGCTCGAGAATGCGAAAAAGATCGCGGAGAGCAACCAGTGCGAACTGATCATCCGCGTGCCGGTCATTCCGGGCTTCAATGATACGGAAGAAGAGATCACGGCGATAGCCGCTTATGCGGAGTCGCTTCCGAGAGTGGAGCAGATTCATCTTTTGCCCTATCATAAATACGGGGAAGGAAAGTATGAGGGACTGGGACGGCCTTATCCGTTAAAAGACATTCCGATGCTGCCGGAGGGCAGGATGGAGAAGTTGAAGGCGGCCGTGGAGCGGAGGACGGTGCTGTATTGTCAGATTGGCGGTTGAGCATAATGTTGTGGCGGGCATTTGGGCTGGTTTAATATTACATGTAGAACAGGAGCAGTAACTTTGATTGTACTGCTCCTGTTTTTTGGACATATTTCAGGGCATATTCAATGATCTTTTATTTAGCAAATTACAATAGAATATTCCAAAAAAAGGATAGACATTTTTAATGGAATATAGTATTTTGGTCTACAGGGAAATAATGTGAGGTGCTATATGGGAAAATATGAAAATGAATTATTTAAAACAGCGAATAAGCTAAGAGGGAAAATCCCGCCGTCAGATTATAAATTTTATGTTTTACCTTTGGTGTTTATAAGGTATATGTCAGAGAAAAATAAGGATGAAAAATGGAATGAAATTGTAAAAAGCAGCAATGAAGAGGAGATAGCTTCGCTGCTTGATGCCGAACTGATGAGCATTCTTCCACAATTTGAAAATATAAGTAATCCATATGAGGATATATATGCAAGTAGTAATTTGCCGGTGAGAACAATTAAGGAATTGATCAGCCTGATCAATGAAATTGACTTGAAGAATAATAGCGGAAAAATTGATTATTTAGGACAGATATATGAGTATTTTATCGGAAATTTTGCTGCAACGGAAGGGAACAGAGGCGGAGAGTTTTTTACACCGCCCTCTGTTGTCAATTTGCTGGTTAATATGTTGAATCCTCAGGAGGGAATTGTATACGATCCGGCATGCGGCACCGGGGGAATGTTTATTCAGTCAAATAAGTATGGTAGTTCAAGATTAAAATTCATGGGGCAGGAGCAAAATTGCAAAACGATTCTGTTAGCATACATGAATGGAGTGCTTCATGGACTCGATTTGCAGATAAAAAGTGGGGATACACTTCTGAATGACCGGTTTCCTGAGTTAAAAGCAGATTTTGTTATAAGTAATCCGCCCTTTAATATGAAAGATTGGGGCGCTGGGCAATTATCTCCAGATGATCCCAGAGTTTTTGGAATGGTGAATAAGAATAATGCGAATTATATGTGGATTCAGCATTTTGTTTATCATCTAAAACCAGATGGAAAGACGGGTTTTGTTATTTCCAATGGCGCATTGACCAGTTCAAATGAGGCTGACTTATTAACAAGGCGAAAAATGCTGGAAAAAAACATTATTGACTGTGTAGTGCAATTGCCAGATAAAATGTTTATTGGAACCGCTATACCGAGTGCACTTATTTTTATCGATATGAACAGAGGTGAAAATGATAAAATATTATTTATTGATGCTGGTAAATATGGAGAAAGTGTCAGTAAAACACAGAAAATTATTTCAGAAACAAATATTGAAAATATTTCCAGATTATATCATTCGTTTAAAGATGGGAAAAAAATTAAGTATAATGAGAAAGGATATTCTTTTGCGGCTGCAGTGCAAGATGTAATATCAAACGGATGTAAACTGATGCCAAGCATATATACGGGTGTTGAAGAACAAATAATAAATCAGGAGGAAAATGAAGCTAAAATAAAAGAATTGAAACGTAAACTATCTGAGCAGATTAAAATGTCAAATAGAATGGCCGATGTGCTGCTTAAAGGGTTGGGATAATGAAAAAATACTATTTGGAAGATGTAGCAGAAATATTTAGTGGAGCTACACCACTTACAAAAGAAAAAAGATTTTATGAGAATGGCAATATTTCCTGGATAACACCAAAAGACCTTTCGGGATATCATCATAAATATATTTATCAAGGGCAGCGGAGTATTACAGAAGAAGGATTTGAAAGCTGTGCGGCAAGTAAGCTGCCTCGAGGAACAGTTTTGTTTTCATCAAGAGCGCCTATAGGATATGTTGCGCTTGCAGGGAAGGAATTATGTACAAATCAAGGGTTTAAGAGTTTTGTCTGTAAAGAGGAATTACTGTATAATCATTATTTATATTATTATCTGCTATACAATAGGAAAAAAATAGAGGCGCTCGGTAACGGAAGCACATTTAAAGAAGTATCAAGGAAAACGATTGGAAAATATGAAATTGAATTACCAAGTCTCAAAGAACAAAAAAAGATTGTTAATGACCTGATAAATCTTGATGAAAAATATGAACATAATTGTGAAGTACTAAAAGAAGTTGAAGATTTATTAGAACTTTTATATATTCAACATTTTGAAAACGATATAGTGGACTATGATAAAAAAAGTCTTTCAGACGTTGTTGAGATTATGACAGGCGGTACACCTTCTACAAAAAACGAAAATTATTGGAGTAATGGAATTTATGATTGGTATACTCCTTCGGATATTACTTCGAGTAGGAATATATTAGCTTTTTCAGCCAGTAAAAAAATAAGTGTATCAGGGTTGGCAAACAGCGGGGCAAAGCTGATTCCCGCTGATTCTGTCATAATGACAAGTAGAGCGACTATAGGTGAATGTGTAATTAACAGGCAGGAAGCAACCACGAATCAGGGAATGCTTTCTATGATTCCGGATAAGAGACAAATAAGTACATTGCAGTTATATTATTGGGTTAAGAGACATAAGGCATTAATTGAATCAATTGCAAATGGAAGTACCTTCAAGGAAGTTTATAAGAAAGATATTGAAAAGCTTGAAATAAAAATCAATTGTAGTAAATTATATGAATTTGTAGATAAAACAGAACAAATACTCGATTATTACTCAAGTTTAATAAAAGAAAATTTATTAATAGAAGAATTAAAGTGGAAAATTATGCAATCAATTTTCTAAAGTATAAAGGGGTATCACGCTCATGGGGAATACCCCTTTACTTCTTTATTCGCCGCCTTTAGCAATTCTAATCCATACATCGCCGTTTTGTGATCTGATAAAGTTTTGGGCGATATTTGTATATCCCAGTACGCGTTTTTCTTGTCTCTGTGTAATTTCAATCTCTATTTCTGTTGATTGTAAATCATTGAATGAATAACAACGTCTTTGGCCTAGTCTGGTATTACAAGTTGCATGTCCCCAGGCCACTTGGGTAGGTATATTTTCTAATGATGAATAACATAATGGAACCATATGGAATAGATTGACCTTGGTTGAACGAGTCGAACCAACTTGATCAGTTGAGTTCTCCAGTCCTTCTTCGTCATCAAAGGATATCATTTCATTCAATTCGCTGTGTAAAATGATTTTTTGACATAGTGGGCATGTTGTTTTTCCATTATGTATGATATAGTTATTTTCATAATGTGGAGAATCAAGTAAATTGTGTTTGTCCAGTATGGCCTGCAAATGCTCATAATCGGATTCATCATATGGAGAATCCGCAGTCTTAATAATTAGCCAGGCCAGTACAGCCTGACATAAAAAGTTGGTATTAGCATCTGCATACTCTGGGGCAAAGATACCTTGGGCAGGACCTTCAAATTTATTTTGCTTCTTGTTAGTTCCGCTGTTAGATATTCTCAGTAAATAGTGGCCACAATCTATAATATCACCGCGCCTGTCATTCGATGGAATATCATATTTACCAGTTTCTTTGTTATATTTGAAAATTGAGCGAAGCTGCCAACAGGGAAGTGGAGGGAAATTTTCAAAATCCTCATATGTTCTATATAATACGAAAGCATTTTTGCCGATAATGACAGATGTGTCATTTTGGAATATTTCATTTACAACATGCTTTGATACAAAATACTGTGTTGGGAAAAGGCGAATAACATATCCATCTTTATAGTTATCAAGATTTACTTCTGCCAATTTTTCATAAGGTATGATTACTTTACTATTTCTATTTACATGATTTTGATAGCCGCCTTTGGCACCCCCACGAGGGGTACAATATCCTGCTTTTTGTATTTTATTTATATCATCGGCATTAAATGACGTCTCCCAGGCTTTTTTATAAACAAATTGATGATTGCCTTTATGATTGGCTAATAAATTACAATTTGGATCATTACACAAAGTTACCAAATGCTTTACTCCTTTTCTTGTATTTATAAATATTTTATCAAAAAAGTGTGAAAAAAGATAGTAGAATTCGCATTAATTTGTCAAACTCTGCCGTCTCCTGGTGGCATAAACCATTATATCCACCCTCCATCCAACGTAATGACCTGACCGGTCAAATACGCGGGCGCATTGAGAACGCTCTTTACCATCTGCGCAACCTCAGCGGGTGTCCCGATGCGGTCGCATGGAATCTCCTGCCGAAGGGCTTCCATCTCTTCCGGGGTGAAACAGCGGTTCATATCGGTATCGATAACGCCGCAGGCAACCGCATTGACCTGAATATTGCTGGGTGCAAGTTCTTTGGCGAGCGCTTTTGTGAAACTGTTCACCGCTCCTTTCGAAGCGGAATAGGCAGCTTCCATAGAGGCGCCGACATTTCCCCATACGGAAGAAATATTGACAATCTTTCCGCTGTGCTTATGGAGCATCAGTGGGATTGCAAGCCTGCTCGTATAAAAAACAGAGTCCAAATTGGTTGACATAATCTTTCTCCAGTCCGAGAGAGACATTTCGCTCAAAAGCCCTACATAAGAGATTCCGGCATTGTTGACAACTACATCGAGCTGTTCGATGGAAGCAAAGAGAGCGCTCACATCATCGAAATTCCCCATATCCCCGACAAAAGGCGTACAGGAAACAGAATAACGCCCAGCAAGTTCTGCCGCAAACGCGGAAAGTATTTCGCTGGAATGGATACAGGTGAGATATAAATGATAACCGTCTGCGGCCAGCATTTCGGCAATTGCCTTTCCGATTCCGCGGGACGCACCGGTGACTAAAGCATATTTGGACATGGGGCGGGTATACTCCTTTCAGGGTGGCACTGCAATTCAGGAGAGCGTCGGCCGGGCAGGGCATAGTTCCT
>CAMWXB010000015.1 GCA_947178125.1 uncultured Lachnospiraceae bacterium
CCTGACTTTTCAAAGTAAGTGCAACGGGATGTTGCATTTAACTTGAAAAGTCTCGCAAATTTTCCATGTCAGATTTCTTTATGCTATTTTTCATGCCTGCCGAATACTTTACCTTATAAACAAATATTAAAAAAGAATATGAAATTTTTACACCTTCCTCGCCTTAATGGCAAAGACCGTAGGCAGCATCAACGCCTTTCTGCCGAAGTCATTATTTGAAGCCGCCGCCTTTTCCGGATCAGTTGCTTCAATGAGTTTTTCAATAACAAAGCCATTATCAGCCAACGCATTAATATATGTACTCAACATACGATTGGACAGCATAATTTTTTTATCCCCCATATCAGCGCAATACCATTCTTCGTTAAAATAGGAATTACTGAAAATAAGCTTATCATTTTCAACTGACACACACTTATGAATAGGATGTGACCATCCAAAAACAAATACTCCGCCTTTTTTCATATACATATGGATATGCTTAAATGTTTTATCCAAATCGGTCGTCCAGCCGATTCCGTATACGGAATAGACTAAATCAAAATAATCGTTCGGCAGTTCACACTTGTTTTCCATAGGGGAGCAGACAAATTTTGCATTAATCCCCTGTGCTTTAAGGAAATTTTCTGCCCGTTCGATCTGCTTTGCAGATATATCCAATCCCCACAGTTCAGCAGCCCCCATATCGGCAGCATATTTCATTGAATGTCCGTTACCACAGCCAATCTCAAGAACTTTTTTATCAGAAAAACTTCCAAGTAACTTCAACTTGTCCTCTGACGGAAAAAGACCACCCCAGCTTGGCAAAGCGGCCGCCCCCAAAAATTCGTTTCCTATTGTACTCCAAAATTCAACATTTGTTTTATGCACTTCGCAAATATCCATCTCAATAGTATCCACACAACCTAAAACTTGGCCGCCGACAATGTTCTTTTTCATATTTTCTGTTTCTTTCACAAGTGTTATCATGTTTTCCTCCGCCTTCTTTTTATAGTCGGCATCAGCAAGTTTTTCACCCGAAAACAATTCGTTAAGATTGATTTTGAGAATATTGCAAATTGGATACATAAAAGACAATTCAGGCATCCCATTACCGCATTCCCACTTGCTTACAGTTTTATCACTAATGCCAAGAATCTCCGCAAATTCACGCTGTGTTAAATTCTGCTGTTTTCTCATTTCGGCAATAAATCTGCCGATTTTAACCTGATCCATACCTACACTTCCTTTCTCTGAAACATTATAGGATAAACATTTACCAAATGGCACCCACGAATCGTAGAGTTAAGATTGAATATTATGCCAAAGAAGCAGGCGACATATCAAATTAAAATCTTAAATGCCGGAGTGGATACACACAACATCGCACAATCGCTTTGTCATCAGATAAAAATTGATTTCCTCATTGCACAACACCGTAAGCAAAACTATAATCAATGCAGGAGGTGAACTCATATGGCAAATGAAAATAAAAAGGATTTTAACGCCATGCTGCATGACAACAAAGATATGCCTAAATTTCAGACGATCACGGATGAAAAGAGTATCGAAAAATACGGTGGAGACCGTATGTATTTTGCACCGCCGATCGATTATGACAAAGTTATGAAACGAATCCCCTGTGGGAAAGTGATCACGATAGGAATAATCCGCGCGTATTTCGCAAAATTGAACGGTGCGGATTTTACAGAACCGATAACCGCAGGCGTTTTTGTTTCGATTGCGGCATGGGCAAGTTTCCAACGCACGGAAAATGAAACACCTTACTGGAGAACTTTAAAGGCGAATGGGGAATTAAATGCAAAATATCCAGGCGGCGTGGAAGCCCAAAAAGAAAGACTGGAAGCGGAGGGTCACATAATCATTCAAAAAGGCAGGACAAACATCCGTTACTATGTAAAAGATTATGAAAAGGCTCTTTTTGAGCTGTTCTGAACTTCACAGACTTTTGGAAGACATAACCTTAAAGAATATAACTTAAAGGCTATAATAAGGTATGGATTCAGAATGTACAGATTCCAAAATGGGATGCCGCATAATATAGAAAATAGGCGCAAATGACCGCCTCACCCAATCCAAACACGGCACCTAACAGTTTATCCAGTCCGTGAATGATAGAAATATTAACGATCGCAGTAATTGGTTTAAAGATAAGGCTGCACAGTTTATAAATGATTCCAACTCCAATGAGTCCTATGATACAAACGGTGAGCACACTGAATGTTTTCGCCACGATACTGCTTATCGTCAAAAAAAGAAGCGTAATACACACACAGGCGGCCGCAATGGAAAAAATATTGACAAGTTCCTTTATCATTCCATTTTCAAACCCTTTTCTAATCCTCCAGGCCGCCATCAGGAGGATAATGAAGATAAAAATAATTTTCAAATCTATGTTCAAACTATCGTTCATCACCTTTCTAATCGTATTTTCAATCTTTCTGCATCCTGTTATTTCAGTTCGATCGTATCAATCGAATCCGCTGTGACCAATATATATCTGTAAGCAGAGGATGTCGGAATCAGCGCGTAAACAGCTTTTTCAAAATAGCCGGAATATTTTTCCACGCCATTCATATTATAGACCTGACATTCTGATTCATTGTAGATAATGACCTGGTCCTCTGCAAAAACAATGTCCGTATATTCCATATCAAAACCGATGGACTGACAGATCTGGCCTGTCTTATTATAAATATCCAGCCGGTATCTGCTATTGCCGTCCGTGCTGTTAAATACAAGCCCTACATATCCTTTACCATAATAGAGTTTCTGTACGTCTTCGCTGAAGAGGCGCTCTCCTATGTTGACAGGTATCTGTGCTCCCTCAAAAAACATGATCCGGTCATCCGAAACGGCAAAAAGCGTTTTTTCATCCCAAAAACGAGTATAACCCACAATGACATCCAGATAATCATACCCGCTGACATAATTATCTGTCCGGTTCTGGCCGACCTCTCCAAAATTATAAAAAGCGACGCTGGATTTCAACTCCCCGCTGTCCACAAATAAATAGGATACGCACAAAAGCATTCCATTAGGCGAAAGCGACAGGCTGAACGGATATCCGCTGTCCTTCATGGTCGTTCTGATGCGCACCAGTTCTTTTCCTTTTGTATCATAAAGATAAATGTAAGTAAGGTCGGAATCATCCAGAACTACCGCCACGACACCATTCGATGCCACGCAAAAATTTCTGATCGGCCTGTTTGTCGTAATCTGTCCCAACAGGCCGCTTGTATTCATTATGTAAATATTCCTTCCGTTATAATCGCCGATTGCCACCACATTCTGGCAGATATCGATCATGGGATTCTGCATTTCAAAAGTCTCATTCCAGACCGCATTCCCTTTTCCATCCATACAGCTTGCGCCGTCCTTACTGTATGTCAGTATGTATTCCGAAAAAGCAACCAGGTTTCCGTTCTGCGGTTTCGTTGTTGCTATGGAAGATACTGTCACGCTGTCCGTATAAATCTTATTTTTCCACTGGATCAGAAACACCGCCACCGCCGCCGTTACGAGGATAAAAAGCAGAAGGCTGCGGTAAAAAATCATGAACTTATGACTTTTTATTTTTTCCAGGTAACTGACGCGAGATATTTTTTCTTTATTCTTTTTTTTATTTCTAAAGTAATCCCTAATATTCATCCTATGTTATCCCTTATAACATTTCACATAACGAAGCTGCGTCTATTGTATCATATACTCAAATGCCGTAATCCTGTATTATTTCAACAAGAATTACGCAGTAATTCTTGGGACGCAGACTGCAGAGTCTGCGTCTATTGCATCATATACTCAAATGCCAGAATCCTGTATCATTTCAACAAGAATTACGCAGTAATTCTTGGGACGCAGACTGCGGAGTCTGCGTCTATTGTATCATATATTCAACTAAGGTAGTAATATTTTTTGCCCATATTTAATATTATCCGGGTCTTTTATCTCGTTCAACTCGCAGATTTCCTTTACTTTTCCCGTATTTCCGTATATCTTAATGCTAATCTTATTGAGCGTATCTCCCTTTTCGATTTTATAGTATTCCGCAAAATTTCTGGCAAAGGCCTGCTCACTCGGCGCCATCTCTCCTGTGGAAACAGTCTCCTCATCTTGTCCAGCGCTGTTTTCTCCGCTGTCTTCCTCTTGTCCATTTCCATTCTTTGCTTCGCTGTCGTCTACATTTTCTTCTCCGCCCTGTTTTCCGTCTTCAGCCGCTTCTGCAGCTTCACCATCCTCCGGCTCATCCTGCATGGCTGCCAGATTTTCTTCCTCAAACTTCGCATCCAGTTCTGCAAGCCGCAGGACCGTTCCCTCCGTCGGGATATCGGCATCCGCGTTTCCTTCTGCCTGCACAGCAGTATCCGACAGGTCTTCCTCCGGCAGATTCACATCGGCCATATCCTCTGGCTGCACACCGGCTCCGGCAGCCTCTTCGTTTTCCATTGCAAAAAAAACTTCTACAGCGGCCTGATTGAGTTCCTCAAGCTTTGTATAACTATTGGTCGAGTTGATGACAATTGCTGTCAAAATAACAAAAATCGCGGATAACTGCACCGCCATCAATCCGCTTTTTCTCCTTCCCGTCATCCATTCCCCGGACTGCGCTCTGCTTTCCGCAGACGTTCCCTGCTGCGCTTCCGTCCTGCCCTGGAACCTGTTGGCATTCTGTGCCCTTACGATATTTTGAGGTCTTACAATATTCTGCGGCCTTATGATATTTCGTGAACCGGAGGGCTTACTTCCCGCCTGTACCGTTTCCCTGTTCCGCATCCGGTCTCCGGCCTCTTCCGTCCTTCGCTGTTCGACCATATAGTTCTGCATTGCCTCATTGCTTTGATAAAAAATATAATACCCGGCCAACTCATGCAGTTCTTCACCCTTTTGCACGAAAAAAACAGGCATATCCGGGGCCGGACGGCATATAATTTCCTCAAGCAGCTCATATTGTGCAAAATGGGAAATTTCTCTCTGCTGCCCTGCCCCATATAGATAATATTTTCGGTTCCGCTGCTCTCTTTTTCCATAGAAAAAAATCTTCTCAGCATTTTCATTCCTGTAATTTTTCAGATAAGACATCACATAGTCTTCTACATATAATTGATATTTTTCCTCTTTTTCCCCTTTGTGAACCACAATGTCTGCTGCTGTCATTTTTTTACACGCCTTTCCATAGTACCCGCAAACGGGCATACTTTTTTCTCAATATAGCATAAAAGGCGTGCGAAATTTATCAAATCCCGCGCATTCGATAAAAAACAGATACGCTGATTTTTCAACTCTTGACTTCTCATTTTGATCATGTTATATTAAATCATACGTTTTAAATCATATGTTTTAGAAAGAGGTGGGAACAATGCCGCCAAAAGCAAAATTTACACGAGATGAAATTATTAAAAAGGCTTTGGATATTGTCCGTACAGAAGGAATCGACAGGCTTACATCGCGCGAACTGGGTGCGCAATTGGGCAGTTCCGCCCGGCCGATCTTCACGGTGTTTGAAAGCATGGATGAAGTAAAGCTGGAAGTCATCCGACATGCCAGAGAATTATACAGACAATATGTCGAACAGGGGCTGAAAGCCAGGCTGGCATTCCAGGGCGTCGGCGTTGCTTATATTACTTTTGCGTTAGAGGAACCGAAACTGTTCCAATTACTGTTTATGAACGCGCAGACAACAAAAGACGATACCGGAAAAGCCGTTTCCGTCAATGTATCACAGATTTTACCTTTAATCGATGACAGCTATGAAAAAATACTGCGTTCCGTGCAGGAGCCATACGGACTGGACCGGCAGACCGCCGACAGACTCTACCAGCATTTATGGATATATACCCACGGAATTGCTGCCATGTGCGCGACCAGACTATGCAATTACACGATGGAACAGATGAAAGCAATGATGAAGGAAGTTTTCGACGGACTGCTTTCCAGCATAAAGAGTGAGCAACAGTCAAATACCCCGCAGCAGGCCGACGGGAAATAAAGCGTCTTCATGGGGCAAGAACAGAAATAAATAAGCGGAGGTCAAAGATGATACAGCTTGAAAATGTACACAAATTTTATGGCACAGGGGAAAGCAGAAATGAGGTTCTGAAAGGCATTTCATTACAAGTCGGGGACGGTGATTTCGTCGTTCTTTTAGGCGCCTCCGGCTCCGGCAAATCCACTTTGCTAAATGTCATGTCCGGACTGGAACGGGCAGACGAAGGCACAATATGCTATGGGAAAACGCAGCTTGAACAAATGACGGACAAAGAACTGACCGAGTTCCGCAAAAACAATATCGGCTTTATTTTCCAGCAATACTATCTTCTGCCGAATCTGAACGTGGATAAAAATGTAAAAATGGGCGCGGAACTGGCCGGTAATAAAGAATACCGCCAGACGATCAGCGCCGTAGGACTTGAGAAAAAAGTACATAAATACCCGCATGAATTAAGCGGCGGTGAGCAGCAAAGAGTCTCCGTTGCCAGAGCGCTTGCCAAAAAGCCGAAATTCCTGTATCTCGACGAGCCGACCGGCGCACTGGACGAGAAAACGGGAAGGCTGGTACTCGACTATATCAGTAAACTTCAGCAGGAATCCGGCTTTACCGTCATTATGGTAACGCATAACCAGAATGTTGCGGAAATGGCAAATACGGTAATCCGCATGAACAGCGGCCGCATTGTGGAGACCTGGCAAAATGCGGAGCCGAAAAATGCTTATGAAATTGCGTGGTAAGTGTGAAGAGAAGTTCTAAGGCTCGCAGCAAAGGTTGCTTTGCCAAGAACTTCTACGGTCCGCGTTGCGGACCTTCTTCACACGAAAGAATCGCTGACGCGATTCTTTCAGGATTATGTTTTAAGAATGTCCCGACGGCCATTCTGCAATAAAATTGTCAGATTTTATTTGGATTAGTTTGTGCCGCTGCAGGCGGCATTGACCGAAAGGAGTAAAATTATGATCGTCAGTTACAAGGATACTTTGAAAATAGCGAGCATTACAATCATCAGTTTCTGCGCTGTTTTTGTATGCACTTTATTTTTGAATTTCAATCTGGATTTAGCGGATGTTGGAAATGAAATTACTTCGCCCGCGACCCAGAGTTTGTATGATGCTCAGGTCATGACCGGGAAGGTCGTCAGCAGCCTGGCGGGCGGATGCCTTCTTTTAACAACAGTTGTGCTGCTCTGTTTCTATGTGGGGCATTTTATCGACATTCACCAGAAAGAACTCGGCATTTTGAAAGCGCTCGGATATTCCCGCTTCCGCATCGCCAGAGAATTCTGGACTTTTGGATGCAGTGTTCTGACCGGTACTGCTTCGGCTTATCTGTGTGCCCACCTGCTTATGCCCACTTTTTATGAAGTACAGAACGAACTCGGACTTTTGCCGGCATTCGAAGTGCACTTTCATCCGGGATTGTGTTTTCTGCTGGTTTTTCTGCCCGCCCTGTTCTTTGCTCTGCTCGCCGTCTGCTACAGCTATCTGAAAATGAAAGTATCCCCGCTTACACTGTTACGCGGAAAAGAGTCAACGAAAATCGTCAAGGCCAGAAAAGAATCCGACATGCCTTTTTTGCAGGAACTCGGAAAAAGCAATGTAAGGCAGCGAAAATCGCTGGTGTTCTTTATCACGTTCGCTATATTCTGTTTCTCTTCGATGATGCAGATGTCCTTCAGTATGGACGAACTTGCCAGCGAGATGATGGCGTTCATGATCATGGGAATCGGTATTGTACTCGCCTGTGTCACGCTTTTTCTCGCATCCACTTCCGTCGTCAAGGCAAACGGAAAAACCATTACAATGATGAAAGTATTCGGCTATCAGAGCCGGGACTGTGTCAAAGCGGTGCTTGGCGGTTATCGTCCATGGGCCTGTTTTGGCTTTGTACTGGGAAGCCTGTATCAATATCTTCTGCTGAGGATTGCCGTATCCATCATTTTCGCAGATATCGAAAATGTGCCGGAATACCACTTTGATATCCCGGCCATGTTGATTGCCCTGTTCTCTTTTATCGCATTGTATGAAACGGTGATGTTCTGCTATACGAAGAAAATAGAAAAAATGTCGGTAAAGGAAATCATGTTAGAATGATTTGACCGGGGCAAAGGTGTCAGCTGTCTGTCGGTTCAGGCATCTCCTTTGCCCGTTCCATTTTGGTTTTACGATGAATAAAAAGACCGATGCCCATCATCGCAAAAAGCATCCATAATGCTATGACAAAAGAGTCCCTGTTCTTTAACTGTTCGCCCGCTTCTGAATTTACCAAAACGTCCCAAACAGCGCCGACACCCCAAAAAAACGGAAATATCGCAAAAATATTATATGTGAAATAGAATACTGTAACATACATGATACCGACAAAGAACAGCTTCGTAAACTCGGGCTGAAAACCCGCATGGTGTAAACTGTAAAAAGCAGCTGTCATAAAAATAGCGGGCAGTATTCCGAAAGCCCTCTCAAACTCGTAACGCAAGAATCCGTAAATAAAAACCATTTCAAATATTCCGGCAGCTAAAATATAAGTAATTGCATAGAATGAGTCTATATTAAAGACGATATCTTCCGTATTTTGGCTGACAAACATGCCTGATAACGAAATACCCGCAGCCGCATTGACCACCAGACTGACAATCAACTTCTTTTTGTGAAATCCCAGGACCGATAAGTTTTTCTTTTTTACGATTAAAATGTAATAAAGAGGTAAAAGAAAGCCCAAAAGCAAAATCATGAATACATCTCTCAACAAAATATTAGAAATCTCATTATGAAACAATGTCATAGCTGCACTTAACAAAATCATTATAAAGCCACAGATCAATCCAAATACATTCTCTTTATCAATCGCCAAATGCAGCCATTTATTCTTCATCTCCTCTTTCCTCCCCACAAACTGACAATAATCTTTTTGTTCCGGATATTTCGGCATTAACGATATCAATCATGCGCTTTAAATTTGCCACATGAACAGCGGGGACTTCCCGTTCCCACCGTTCATTATCCTGTTCATTGATTCCGTTCAGGTAAGATTGCAGGATATGCAGTCTTTCTTCCAACAATCCTTTCATTTCTTCTTTTTCTAAAATCTCCATCAAAAAAGCGGCTATCGTAAAAATATTGGTATCATAATTAAATTGCCGAATGGACTCTTTGATGGTTTCCTTGAGTTCATCTTCTCCCTTTTCAGTTAAAGAATATACCGTTCTATCCGGCATATTTCCAATTTTCTCTATTGCTCCCTCAATGAATCCCTTTTTCTCCAGCTTTTTCAGTGTTGCATAAACGGTTGAATCCGCAATATTAAACCACCACTTAATGTTCATATAATTCAACAATTTTGTTATTTCATATGCGTTAAGTGGTTTTTCATAAATAATGCCCAAAAGCAAAGTGGCCGGCTTTGACAACATTTCTTCTTCCTCCTGATTTATAATTAAATTGCTTTATATATATAGTACTATCCAATAATAGTATAATCGACTAAAAAAAGCAAGCAATATTTTATGACGCCAAAAAAGACATAAAAAAAGACTATGACCGTCATTGGCATAGTCTTTTCGTTCCTTTTCTTTCCAGTCTCTATACTCTCTATTTTTTATACAAATTGATATACCGTTACTGCATCGTAGTCCCGGTCGGGGCCGAAAATATCAGAAGGGAAATTCGAATGATTAACGGCATCCGGGAAATACTGCGTTTCCAGGCACATTCCCACTCGCGGCCCATAGGCAGTTCCGCCTTTACCGGTCTCTATGCCGATACAGTTTCCCGCATAGAACTGTACACCCGGAAGTGTCGTAAAGGCTTTCATCTTTCTTCCGCTCTTTTTATCTTCCACCACCGCGATTTCCCGAAGTGTGCCGTCAGCGCCGTCAATGACGAAATTATGGTCATATCCCTGCCCTAATTTCAGTTGTTCAAATTCCGCTCCGATATCCTGTCCGATTGGCTTAGGCTCCGTAAAGTCCATCGGCGTTCCGGCCACCGGCGCAATCTCTCCTGTCGGAATGGAACCCGGAATAACAGGTGTATAGCTTCCCGCATGAATCGTCAGAATATGGTCTTCAATCCTGCCGGCCTGGTGTCCGCTCAAATTAAAATAAGTATGGTTCGTCATATTGATCACGGTGTTCTTATCGGAAGTTCCGTGATATTTTAATTGCAGCGCATTGTCATCGGAAAGGCTGTATGTCATGGTAATTCTCTTATTGCCGGGAAATCCCATATCACCGTCCTCTGCTTCCAGAAACAGGGTAACGCTGTTTTCCCCTGTTTCAGCCACTTCCCATATCCGCTTATGATAACCGTATTTGATGCTGCTGTGCAGGTTATTCGGCCCGTCATTTGCTTCTATCTGGTAAGATTTTCCATCAATGCGAAATCCTGCATTTCCGGTACGGTTCGCGCTTGGCCCGATTGTAGCGCCAAAAAAGCTTTCATTCCCGTAATAATCCTCCAATTTGTCAAAACCTAATACGATGTCTTCCACTTTACCGTCTTTGTCCGGCACATACAGATTAACAAGCGTTGCGCCGAAATTGATCAGCCTCGCTTTCATTCCGTTTGCATTTTCCAGCGTAAAAGCATATACCTCACTACCGTCCTGCGTCTTTCCAAAAAGTTCCTTCGTAACCGCCATACTCCATCCTCCATTTCTTCTCCACCTAAAAAGAATCGCCCAGCGATTCTTCGGGGAATGACATAGATTTTCTTAGGTGTTGTTTTCCAACGCCTTAGAAAATCTTCCTTCCCTACTATAATTCCGTTCTTCCCTCTAATGCACGCAATAACGTTACTTCATCAATATACTCCAAATCGCCTCCCACGGGTACACCGCTTGCGATTCTGGTCACTTTTACGCCGATTGGTTTAATCAGCTTACTGATATACATGGCAGTCGTCTCGCCCTCCAAACTGGAATTGGTAGCAATGATGACCTCATTGATGTCCTCCTGCAGCCGCTGCATCAGTTCCTTCAACCGAATATCATTGGGTCCGATTCCAAGCATGGGCGAAATCGCGCCATGCAGGACATGATAAACGCCTGTATATTTTCCCGTTTTCTCATAAGCTGCCAGGTCTCTCGTATTTTCAACTACCATGATCGTCTTATGGTCCCGCCCCTCATTGGCACAGACAGGACAAAGATCCTGTTCGGTCAGGGTAAAGCATTCTTTACAATGCCTGACATTTGTCCTTGCTTCCACCATCGTTGCCGCCAGTCTCTCCACTTTTTCCTTCGGCATATTGATCAGGTGAAAAGCCAGCCGCTGCGCGGATTTCGTACCGATTCCCGGCAGCCCGGACAGTTCTTCGATTAATTTATTAATATGTCCGCCGTACAAGTCCATCAGAAAGGTAATCCTCCGCCGAGTCCAAGTCCGCCGGTCATTTTATTCATAATTTCTGCATTCGCATCCTCCGCCATGCGCAGCGCTTCATTTGTTGCCGCCATGACGAGGTCTTCCAACATTTCTACATCATCGGGGTCAACGACCTCCTGCGACAATTTTACTTTCGTAATCTCCTTTTTACCGGTCACGGTCACTTCTACCGCTCCGCCGCCGGCTTTTGCCGTAAATTCTTTTGTTTCCAGTTCTTTCTGGCTTTCTTCCATCTGACGCTGCATCCTCTGGGCCTGCTTCATCAGATTGTTCATATTGCCCGGCATACCGCCTCCCGGAAATCCTCCACGCTTTGCCATACTAAATTAATCCTCTCTTTCTCCTTAACTTATAATATCTAGTCTGATTCTTCCTCTATTTCCATATGAATGATCTGACTCAGATCGACATAATCCTGTACAAAGTCACGGTCATTCCGTATGCCTTGAATCGTCACTTCGATTTCTTTGCCCGCAATATTGGATATGATCTGCTCAAGCAGCGCTTTATTTCCTTCCTGTTTCAGAAAATAATCCGATGCCAGACCGTCTTCTACGACCACCATGAGTTTATTATCTCCGCCTAGACTGAGTCTCGCATCTTTTAAATATTTTTTCATCGGCATAGAAGTTTCGCCCACGACTGCGGGCCAGTTCCCGACGACCGTCTTGATGTCTTCCGGCACGGCCTTCTCCAACTGTGCCCGTTTCGCCAGCATTTCCGCGGTCGGCACGCTTTCCTGACGGGCCGGTGTCTGCACGCCTGCCGCCGGAGCCGCTATGATGCCCTTTTCCAGTTTCTCCTCTATTGCGCGGATTCTGTCGAGCAAAGACCCCGTATCCGTTTCCATTCCGGGCCGACACAGCTTGATCAGCGCGATTTCAATCAGAATCCGCTTCTGCGCCGCATATTTGATCTGTCCGGCAAGTTCGGAAAAAATACGGATATACCGCATGACCGTATCCGCCTCTATCATTTGTGCCTCTTCCTGCAGTCTCACCAGATTTTCGGAAGACACATCGATAATATCCTCTATCGAATCGGAAGTTTTTGCAAGCAGAAGATTTCGCAGATACCATGTGAAATCCGTAACGAACTGCGTCAGTTCCCTGCCCTGCATAACGATTTCTTCCAGCAGAGAAATACACCCCTGCACATCCCGCTCTGTCACATATCCTAACAGACGGCTGAACACACCGGTATCCACCGCACCGAGAACATCCAGCACTTTGTCATAAGTAAGCTCCTGTCCAAAATGAAAGGCAATACACTGGTCAAGCAGACTGAGTGCGTCACGAAAAGAACCGTCTGCCGTTTTGGCAATATAGCGAAGCGCTTTGTCCTCTACCTGAATCTGCTCAACTGCCATCAGTTCACGCAGTCTGTCCGTGATCGTTTCAATCGAAATCCTTCGAAAATCATATCGCTGGCAGCGGGACAATATCGTAATCGGTATCTTATGCACCTCTGTCGTCGCCAGAATAAAAATCACATAAGACGGCGGTTCCTCCAGCGTTTTCAAAAGAGCATTGAAGGCTCCTATAGATAACATATGAACTTCATCAATAATATAAACTTTATAATTTCCTTCCGTCGGAGAATAGGACACCTCGTCAACGATTTCCCGGATGTTATCCACGCCGTTATTAGATGCGGCATCGATTTCAATCACGTTCATGCTGACGCCTGCCGCGATTGCTTTACAGGTCGGACACTCTCTGCACGGACTTCCGTCCACGGGATTTTCACAGTTTACCGCTTTTGCAAAAATCTTGGCAATGGAAGTTTTTCCTGTTCCTCTCGTCCCGCAAAAAAGATATGCGTGTCCGACCCGTCCTGCTTTGATCTGATTTCTCAGCGTCGTTACAATATGTTCCTGTCCCTTTACGTCCTCAAAACAATCCGGCCGGAATTTCCGGTAAAGCGCCGTATATGACATCTAAAGCCATGCCCCTTTCTCAAATCACATGACAAGTAAGTTTGTCTGGAAGAACGCCGTATTTCAGGCGTTCTTTCGGGTGAAAAAGATTTGCTTCGCAAATCGTAGAAGTTCTCCGCGAAACAGCCAAGCCTGGGGACCAGGCTTTAGCTGTATGAGCGGCTAGAACTTCTTTTCACCCTAGTCACCAAAGCTGATACCTGTCATTTTTGCTTCCTGTACAATAGTCGCATCCGGCGATACCATCTTTAACTTACCCGCAACTTCTTCCAGCGGGACCTTAACAACTTCTCTGTTCTTATAGCCTACCATAAAGCCGTATTCACCTTTTAAGATCAGTTTGCCTGCTTCCGCGCCGAGACGTGTTGCAAATACACGGTCATATGGACACGGACTTCCACCGCGCTGTGTATGCCCCGGAACCGTTACGCGCACATCCTGGCCGGTCTTTTTCTGAATGCGGTCCGCAATTTCATAGGAAACGGACGGATAAGCATAATTCTTCATTTTTTCCTTATATTCTTTCTTGGAAAGCTTCGCATCCTCTTTGGAGATCGCACCTTCTGCAACGGCCATGATCGTAAATTTGGAACCGCGGGCCATACGTCCATTGATCGCTTTGATGATCTTATCAATATCATACGGAATTTCCGGAATCAGAATGATGTCCGCACCGCCGGCAATGCCGGCATTCAACGTCAGCCATCCTACTTTATGTCCCATGACTTCCACGATGAAAATACGTCCGTGGGAAGCTGCTGTCGTATGGATACAGTCGATGCAGTCCGTCGCGATATTGACTGCACTCTGGAAACCGAAGGTCATATCCGTTCCCCACAAATCATTGTCGATCGTCTTCGGAAGCGTTACGACGTTCAGTCCTTCCTCTCTTAACATATTCGCCGTCTTGTGGGTACCGTTGCCGCCCAGGATTACGAGACAGTCCAGTTTCAGTTTATAGTAGTTCTGCTTCATTGCTTCTACTTTATCAAGACCGTTCTCATCCGGCTCCCGCATCAGCTTAAACGGTGTTCTGGAGCTTCCGAGAATCGTGCCGCCTTTTGTCAGGATACCCGAAAAGTCCATTCCCGTCAACATACGGAAATCTCCATAGATCAATCCCTTATAGCCTTCTAAAAACCCATAGATTTCTACATCTTCTCCACTACATGACAGACATTTTACAACACCCCGCATTGCCGCATTAAGCGCCTGACAATCTCCACCACTGGTCAGCATACCGATTCTTTTCATTCCGATTCCTCCTTTAATATTCTGTTTTTATATGACCTGCTCGCTTCCACTGAAGCACACATATTAAGTAAATTATATAATATTTTAAAAAGTATCACAACTAAATTATTCCTGAGAGCACATTATAACGGCCGACTGCCTTGACCTTTCCTCCATTTTTCAGTATAATGCGAACAGGTTACAGTTCAGCTCCGGCCGGACGTCTGCCCCGCTGAACTGTAACCTGTACAGAAAGGTACAGGGGGGCTGATTATTTATGGAAGTAATCTTACAAAATCTGACGAAAAAATTCCCAAGCCGCGACAGAAAAAACCGGAAGGATGTTATTGCTGTAAACGATTTTAACTTTGAAATTCCGGATGGAAAATTGATTGGCCTGCTTGGCCCTTCCGGCTGCGGCAAGAGCACGACGCTCAATCTGATCAGCGGCCTGCTGAAACCAACGAGCGGCAAAATCTTTTTCGGAAAAGATGATGTCACCGACCTGCCTCCCGAAAACAGAGGCATCGGACTGGTCTTTCAAAATTATGCCCTTTACCCGCATCTGACCGTCAGGCAGAATATCCTTTTCCCATTACAGAATCTGAAAGGAAAAGACAAGCTGTCCAAATCCGAAATGCTGAAAAGAGCAGAGGATGCAGCGAAACTCGTTCAAATAAATGAACTCATGGAACGGCGGCCCGGCGAACTTTCCGGCGGCCAGCAGCAGCGCGTTGCGATTGCCCGCGCCCTGGTCAAAATGCCAAGCGTTCTTTTGTTAGATGAACCGCTCTCCAATCTGGACGCCCGACTGCGACTCCAGACGCGGGAAGAAATCAGAAGAATCCAGAAAGAAACCGGCATCACGACGATTTTTGTAACACATGACCAGGAAGAGGCCATGAGCATCTCCGATCTGATCGTCGTCATGAAAGAGGGAATCGTTCAGCAAATCGGAAAACCGCAGGACGTCTATGACAATCCTTCCAATTTATTTGTCGCAAAATTCCTCGGCACCCCTCCAATCAATGTTTTTGAAGGCCGGATACAAAATGGCCAGCTATACATCGGCGACAACGCTGTCCTGCATACCGGAAATGTTTCTGACCGGAAAGTCTATGCCGGCATCCGGCCGGAAGGCTTTCTTCTACAGGATGACGGGCCTCTTTGTTGTGAACTCGGCGGCATGGAAGTCATGGGACGCGATATCAGCGTCGTATCCCGAAACAAGGCATCCTTGAATCCGGCGATACGTTCCATCATCGGCACGGACAACAAAATCGATATGTCCAAAACCGATATCCGCTTTTCTCTTGTTCCCCGCAAAGTATTTCTTTTCGACCGCGAGACCGAAGAGAGAATCGACTTTACATGAACAGAGCCGCACAGGCACAAAGTTCGCAGGCTGAGAGAAAGGCATGGAGGTTAGTATGAAGAAAAAATTACAAAACAGCGGCCTGAAAGCATGGCTGTATCTTTTACCGGCGATTCTCTTTCTGGGAATTTTTATGGTATATCCGTTAATCGATGTTTTTGTATACTCTTTTGAGGAAGGCTATAATTCCGCATCCCAGACTTACTGGGGCGTCGGTTCTTATAACTATTCGTATGTCCTGCATGACCCTTATTTTTTGCAGGCGGTAAAAAACACTTTTCTGCTGGTCATCATCACCGTACCGCTTTCCACCGGAATTGCCCTGCTTATTTCTACCGGGCTGTGTTCCATTAAACCGCTCAGGAATCTGTTCCAGACCATTTATTTCCTGCCCTATGTGACAAATACGCTGGCCGTCGGCCTCGTTTTCATGATCTTATTTAAAAAGACCGCTTACTCCGATGGCTTTATCAATCTGATCATTTCCTGGTTCGGCGGAAATTCTGTCGATTTCATCGACGGGCCGTACTGGGCGAAAATGTTCGTTCTGTGTTTTTATACGATATGGGTCGTTATGCCTTTTAAGATTCTGATCCTGACGAGCGCACTTTCATCGGTGAATCAGGAATATTATAATGCGGCCCGCGTGGACGGCACCTCGCGCTTCCGTATTTTCATGCGCATTACGCTCCCGATGATCGCTCCGATGATCTTTTACCTGATCATTACGGGTTTCATCGGCGCATTCAAAGCATACAGCGATGTTGTCGCTCTGTTCGGAACGAATCTGAACGCGGCGGAGATGAATACGATCGTCGGATATGTGTATGATATGCTCTATGGCGACAGCGGCGGTTATCCGTCCTATGCTTCCGCAGCGGCCATTATCCTGTTCGCGATTGTGTTGACGATCACCTGCATCAATCTATTGATCAGCAAAAAAGTAAGAAGATGAGGATTCCAAGATGGATTACACCAAAATAGAAAAAAAAGCCCGGACCCATAAAAGAGCCGGGAATATCATCACATATATCCTGCTGGCCTTCTGGGCCGTCATCGTGCTGTTTCCCTTCTACTGGATGGTACTGACATCTATAAAAAGTTATGGCGCATATAATTCGGAATATATTCCGAAATTTTATACCCTGTCACCGACCCTTCAGAACTATGCGGATGCCTTTACTGCCGTATCGCTCGGACGGTATTTATTGAATACGACCATTTTTACCGTCGTAACAACGGCTGTCATGATGATCGTCATCACGCTCGCCGCCTTCGCGTTCGCACGTCTGGAATTTCGGGGAAAAAACATCGTGTTCATTCTGTTTCTTTCCTTAATGATGATTCCGAATGAACTCGTCATCATCACCAATTTTGTGACCATCACGAACCTGGATATGCGCAATTCTTTTCCGGGACTGATTCTGCCGTCCATTACTTCTGTTTTCTATATTTATCTATTAAAAGAGAACTTTGAACAGATTCCGGACAGCCTGTATTATGCGGCTAAAGTTGACGGCACATCAGACCTCCGGTATCTTCTGAAGGTCATGGTTCCGATGTCGAAACCGACACTGATCACGATTGCCATTCTGAAAGTGATCGAATGTTGGAATTCCTATGTATGGCCCCGGCTGATCACCGATGATGAGCGGTATTTTCTTGTCTCCAACGGCATTCAGGAAATTCGGGAAAACGGATTTGGCCGGGAAAATATTCCGGCAATGATGGCGGCTGTTGTCGTCATCTCGGTTCCTTTGATCGTACTGTTTCTTGTCTTTCGCAATAAGATCATGGCCGGTGTGGCGAGAGGAGGGCTCAAAGCATGAAAATACACAAACGTCTTTTATCTGCCTTGTCTGTAACAGCGTTGACTGTCGGCTGCTGTACGGCGCTCACCGGCTGTCACGGCAAAGAAGGGCTGGCAGCTTTTGAAATTCCGGAAGAATTTGATGTTTCCAGAGACTACGAGATTACCTTCTGGGCAAAGAATGATACCAACAAAGCGCAGACTGCCATCTATGAGCAGGCAATCGCGGATTTTGAAGCGCTATATCCGAACATCGCCGTCAATCTGCGCCTGTATACGGATTACGGCAAAATTTATAATGATGTGATCACCAATATTGCAACCGATACGACGCCGAATGTCTGTATCACTTATCCCGATCACATTGCCACTTATCTGACCGGCTCAAATCTCGTGGTTCCTCTCGAAGACCTTTTTGCCAATGAAAAATACGGTCTGGGCGGTCACGAGGTCCGGTTCGATTCTCCGCAAACGGAAGAAATCATTCCGCAGTTTCTGGACGAATGCTCCTTTGGCGGCCACTATTACGCAATCCCTTATATGCGTTCCACCGAAGCCTGTTATATTAACAAAACGTATGTAGAAGCGCTCGGTTACACGCTGCCGGATGTGCTCACATGGGATTTTGTCTGGGAAGTCTCCGAGGCAGCAATGGCGCAGGATGCGGAAGGAAACTATCTGGTCAACGGCCAGAAAGTCCTGATTCCTTTTCTTTACAAATCGACCGACAATATGATGATCCAAATGCTGAAGCAGCAGGACGCCGGCTACTCCACCGATGCCGGCGAATTACTGCTCTTTAATGATACGACGGAAGAATTTCTCCGTACGATTGCGGAGCATGCCAAAAGCGGCGCCTTCTCCACCTTCAAGATTTCAAGCTATCCTGCCAATTTTCTGAACGCGGGACAGTGCATCTTTGCAGTGGATTCCACGGCCGGCGCAACCTGGATGGGGACCAACGCACCGCTCTGCGATATCAGCCCGGACAAAATCGTGGATTTTGAAACGACGGTAATGACCATTCCGCAGTTTGACCCGGAACATCCGAAGATGATCTCACAGGGACCGTCCGTCTGCATTTTCAATAAGGCTGACCCGCAGGAAGTTCTCGCATCATGGCTGTTTGCCCAGTATCTGCTGACCAACGATGTCCAGATCGCCTATTCGGAAACGGAGGGCTATGTGCCCGTCACTTCCAAGGCTCAGAGTTCTTCGGAATATCAGGACTATCTTTCCCGATGCGGTGAGGACAATTCCTCCTATTACGATATCAAGATCCAGGCGGCCGGTCTGCTGCTCGACAATGTTGATCATACTTTTGTAACGCCGGTATTCAATGGCTCCACTTCCCTTCGCGATGCCGCCGGCCAGCTCATTGAAACGACGGTAAAATCCGTCAACCGCGGCCAGACCGTCGATGATGCTTTTCTCAAAAAATTATACGACGATACGATGTCCCTGTATCGTCTGGACCAGTCCGGCGGCCCGGGAACACTTTCCGCTTCCGGCAAAGCCGAACTTGGGAAACTGCCCGCCACATCCGTCATCCTGCTTTCTTCTCTTGCAGGAATATGGTGCCTGATTCTTCTGTATCTTGCATTCCAAGCGGTAAAAAGGAAAAGAATTCGGCAATAATACTATTGATTTATCCGAGATATCATGTATAATAGTCTCGACGTTTATCAACAATACATTTTCTAAGAGGAGGAAAAGCCGGTTTTACGGCAAAAGGAGAAAAAATGAAAAAATTATTATCGTTACTTATGGCTTTGACACTTGTATCTGCCTGTGTTGGATGTGGCGCATCGGAAGGAAATGCTTCCGGTACGGATACTTCGGCATCTTCCGAAGCAGAGGACACCAAATCAGAAGGCGTTATGACCTATGATGAGTATGTCGCTGCCGCACTCGATTCAGAAGTTGTTATCGAGGCTTATGTCCAGGCAAAACAGTCCTGGTGGGAAGATCAGGCTACCGTTTACGCACAGGATAAGGACGGCGCATATTTCATGTATAACATGGCATGTTCCGAGGAAGATTACGCGAAACTGACCACCGGTACGAAGATTAAAGTGACCGGCTTCAAAGCAGAATGGTCGGGAGAAGTTGAGATCATCGATGCGACCTTTGAAATCGAAGACGGAAATTACGTTGCAGCAGCAGAAGACGTTACATCCCTTCTCGGCAGCGATGACCTGATCAATCATCAGAATAAATTCGTTACTTTTAAAGGCATGACCGTAGAAGCTGCCGGACAGGACGACGCCGGAAACGATGTTGCTTTCCTGTATAACGAGGATGGTTCCGGTCAGGAAGGCGACGACCTGTACTTCAATGTTTCTCTGAACGGCGAAACATATACCTTCACCGTTGAATCTTATCTGTGCGACAGTTCAACCGATGTATATAAGGCCGTACAGGGCTTAAATATCGGTGATACCGTTGATATGGAAGGATTCCTTTACTGGTATGAGGGCGTAAATCCCCACATCACTTCCGTAACCGTAAAATAAAAAATGATGTCCCCTGTATGCAGTATACAGGGGATTTTCTTTTTCAATTTCAGGATGTGGGCTTCCGTAACGGACAGTTCGACATGCTGATGCGGTTCCGCAGCACATTCAATCCGCAATCATCTAGGTAATCCTGCAAAATCGGTATCGACTGCGAAGAGGTCGGCCCGATGATGATCTCACCGACCAGATCGGATAAGTGCATTCCCAGCTTGCCGCACATTCTGTTCAGGTCAAGAGGATAATATTTCTTGATTCTGTCCTGCGACACATGGTATTTGGATTCCACCACAAATTCATTCAGAATAAAAGGTGAAATGACCAGCCTGCACTCCTTTTCACTGGCAAAGGAAGGATGCTTAAAAGCCGCCGACTGTATCCAGGCATCTTTCATCAGTTCTTCTAACGCAGGGACTACTTCCAAAAAATCCGGCGTTCCTTTGACCAGTTGATAAAACTCTTCAACCAGACGATGCTCCCGCATGTCCTCCTGATAATACACAGTCTGTAAGGACACCGCTCCGCCGATCATCTTCAGCATGGGAGCTTTATGAAAGGCAATACAAACGCCCTGTCCCAAATGGCCATAACGCTCCCATTGGGAAGCGTCGTCCCGGTATTTGGAAAAACACGCCGCATAGGCCGAATAATGAAATTCTTCTTCCATCTCTTTATGAAAAAATTCTTCCATCTTACTGCCCTTTTCGGCCTCGCCGTCGGCATTCAGTTTATCCACGACCGCCTTGCCGATTCCGTTCATGAACAACCTCATTTCGGAAACATCGTTCATATTCAGCACATTGTTCAGCCGAAGCTCTGCGCATCGGATAATACCGTCAAAAGCGTTAAAATCAGTATAATGATACAGCATATTCTGCCTCCATTTTTGCAAAAGGACCGGGAACCGTCGCCACGCCGCGGTGCTCTCCAAGATAATCGCTGTCAAAAAGAATGGAAGAACCGTCCGGATTCTCATACCGCTCTTCCGGCTCAAAAGCATATCCCAGAATATCGCTGTTGATGATGCCGGTCTTAAATCCGTTCAGCAGTTCATATACATTGGTTTTCAAAATATATTTTCCGTCCTTCTCCATCAGCTCCACAACGGCCTTATCTTTATCATTGACCAAATTGCTCTTTTCATTCTTCCATGCTTTCGCGCCGTTAAAATAAGCATTGCCGTTCACCCACACCGGGAGATGGGAAAAATGATATTTTTCAAGCTTTTTCATATTGGCGGGCTTATCCATTTCAAACCAATCAAGCCACTCATCATAGGTCGGATAGCCTTCAAATACTTCCGTTCCGACTTCCTGATTATCTCTCGTTCGGGAACTCTTATCCTCCTCCGGAGTCCGTACAGGCCAGTTCTGTATGAAAATATTATTATATACGCGGTCATCGCCATGCAGAATGCTCATAAAGCCCGCAACTTCCGTGCGGTGCGGTATATGATAGGGCGTATAACGGGGCTGATTGATGCCTTCTACTGTCATATCCGTACCACCCCCTACTTTCGTAAAAGAACCGAGCATCAGGTTATGAACGACGGCAACACCCTGCGTCGCCAGACGGATTGCGGCCTTGGAAAGCATGATATTGTTATCAACAAGCGTCGGCCCATGCCCCACTTCGATGAAAATATCCTGACTCTCCATCGCACCCGGCGCCATCGGCGTATCCTCCGGTCCATAATTATCGTGCAGCAGATTCTGTGTGATCCGGGTTCCCTGTGCCTGCCAGTCGCACCAGATTCCCATCGTGCTGTGGTGGATATGGTTGCGCCGGAAAATCACATCGATCGCGGCATGAAATTTAATACCGGAAATTTCCGCTCCGCCAAGCTGCTGCATATTATTAATATGATGAATATGGTTGTCCTCAATGATGCTGAATACGCAGCCCATACGGCCCACGATGCCCGCCTGCTCGCAATGGTGGATATGGCACCGGCGTACGATATGGCTTCCTACTTTTTCTTTCAACCATCCGTGATACTGGCCGCGGCAGACCGCATCCCGCTCCATCTGCGTCGGGCTTTTCACATGCCTGCGCGTAAAATAGTGGTCATTCTCAGGGTCATAATATTTTCCGAGAGAAATACCCGCACACTTACTGTTACTGATCTCACAATCCTCAATAATCCACCCTTTCGACCAGTGAGGGCCTACCATGCCGTCCTGATAGGCTGCCGGCGGCGCCCATGTAGTGGCCGCTTTATTCACATTGAAACCTGAAAACGTAATATAATTCACACCCGTTTTGGATGGCATGAAACAGTTCCGCCGGACATTTATTTCCACATTCTCCCGATTGGGGTCTTTTCCCTGAAAATTCGCATAAATAACAGTCTCATTGCCGTCCTGCTCCGTATACCATTTATAAATGGAATACTCCTTCTCCCAGGAATACGGCCATACTTCCCCTTTTATACATTCGTCCAGTGTTTCCGTTTCATATAACTGCCGGTCATTCAGATAGACCGCACCCGTATGTCTGACAACAGGCGCAAAATACCAGTCGCCCTCTACAAAGGTCGTGTACGGGTTATAGCTGCCGAATACCCCGTTATCGATACGGCACACCCAGACGTTATCCCGATATTTCTCCCATGTTTTAATTTCCTCTGCTCCTGTGATTACCGCGCCCAACGGTTTTTCACTGCGATAAACGATGCGCGCATCTTCCCTGCCGCCGTTCTTCGGATTTACATACTCCCGGTAAACACCTGGTGCCACAATGATTTCATCCCCGGCCTCCGCCGCCTGCGCCGCCGCATTGATGTGCCTGAAAGGCATTTCCCTGCTGCCGTTTCCATCCCGAAAAGCCGCCGCATTTACATACCATATCATAAGACAAGACCCTCCTTTTATTTCTTATTGTTTACAATTTCCCAGTACCCGCTTTTCGGGGAACCATGACGGATTAAAATACCTTTTTCTTTCAGTTTTTTGATGTTCGCCTCCGTCTTTCACACCATATAAAAAGGATGCCCTGAAAACAGGACATCCAGAACGGAGACGGCGGGATTCGAACCCGCGTGCCCCGAAAGGCAAACTGATTTCGAGTCAGCCCCGTTATGACCTCTTCGATACGTCTCCACATGAAACAAATTATAACGATTTCGCCTCGTCCCGTCAACTCCCATTTTAAATAAATTCTGTCAAAAGTTCTGTCAAATGACAAATCTTTCAGTTATCATTTCGACCGATTGCAGTTTCTTAATTCATTTTAAAGAAATTGATATCACGGACCAGTTCATCCGCACATTCTCTCAACTTTACAGCCGATTCGTTGATTACTACAATAGAAGAATCCAACTCTTCTGCCTCCGCAGTCGTTTCCTCCGTAATGGCCAGCGAATTCTGGGAAATCGCATTCAACTGCTCCGAAGCGCCCACCAGTCCATTCTTGGAACCGTTCAATTCCGTCATGCTGACCGCAATCGCATCAATGCTCCTTACGGAATGCACAATATCATTATTGACCCTGGTAAAGACATTCTTGACCTCAGCTACCGTCTCATTCTGTTTCTGAATGCTTCCCTGAATCTCATCCATCGTTGCGACCGCATTCCCGGCATCGAGCAGCAATTCCTGCACGACTTTATCAATTGCCGCCGCAGAATGATTCGATTGTTCCGCAAGTTTCTGAATCTGGTCCGCAACTACCGCAAATCCTCTTCCCTGTTCACCAGCCCTCGCCGCTTCGATTGAAGCATTCAGCGCAAGCAGATTGGTCTCCTCTGCAATAGATGCGATCAACTCCGTAGCGGCCTGAATCTGCTGTGCCGACGTATTGGTCGTATTCGTCTGACGCGCAATAATTTCCATTCTCGTACTCACATCTTCATCAACCTTCTCCAACCGCTCAACCGTGTTCATGCCATTAGCGCCGCTCACTCTGATCATATCCATATCATCCCGCAGGCCGTTCAGTGTATCCGAAGACTGCTCTATCATTCTTCCGATCTGCTCCACGTCCGCCGCCACATTTTCCGTCTGCTGAGACTGGTCTCCAAGTTCTTTCGTGATTTCCTGCATATTGGCCGCAACGTGGTCAGCCGCCTGCGAAGTGGAATCCGCAATCCGTTCCATATTGACCACGGATTCATTCAGCGTATCCGCAGCCCCGGAAAGCTGTGCAACAAGCCCCTTCAGCTTATGATTCAGTATATCCGTACTCCGCGCAATGCTGCCAAGTTCATTTCTCCGCCAGAGATCTTTTTCGTTGACTTCCTGTGTCAGGTCGCCTTCCGATATTGCCGTCAGCGTATTCGCCAGGCGCTTCAACGTGGCGATCATCCTGCCGACAAAGATTGCAACGACAATACAGGTGATAAGAATCGTTCCGCCTGTAAATATGTACACCTGATTCAAAATCTTATGAAAGAACGAGGAATCCACTTTCTTATTTAGAAATGTATAGATTACCGCAATGATTTCCCCACCCAAAATAAAAATCGGAAGCAGAGACAGGATTAAGATATCAATCCTTAAACTCTTTGACCCGATTCTTCTTTCATTTTTTTCTTTTTTCTGCTCATCCATAGAACAAACCCTCCTTCACTATATTTATTATATCATTCTTTCATTTTCTTGCAACAAAACTCTTCTTCCTATTCTCTAATAAGTATACGGATGATACGATATCTATAATCCAATACTTTGTAACAGAAATGGAGGACCGGATATGCTGACACTTGTCAAAAAGGCAATGCGCGGCGACAAAGAAGCTTTTACAGCGCTGATGGATAAACACAGCGACTCACTGCTCCGCATCGCTCACGGCTATCTTTCACAGGAAGCCGACATTGCCGATGCCATACAGGATACCATTCTGGATGCTTACGAGCATCTTCCTTCCCTGAAGGAACCACGTTATTTCAAAACATGGCTGATTCGTATCCTGCTCAACAACTGCAATCACATTTATAACAAAAACAGGAACTATATCCCGTTGGAAGAAGTTTCCGAAAATCTCACCGATACTGCACAGGAAGTCGATACGCCTCTTTTCAGGTTCCGCGAACTGCTCTCCTATGTATCGGAAGAAAACAGAATCTGTTTCCAACTCTATTACGGCGAAGAATTGACGACGCGGGAAATCGCGGACATTCTGCACATCAAAGAAAGTACGATACGGAGCCGTATGCACCGGGAAAAACTGAAACTGAAAATGCGGCTTCAAAAGAGCGGCTATACGGCGTCCGCCGGAAAGGAGAGCGCTTCCTCATGAAAAAAGAACACAGAGATTCCGATTTATACGAAATCCTTCATTTTACACCCGAAATTACGCCCAAAATCAAACGCAGCATAGATACTGCTTACGCACAGATCAAAGAGGAGAGTTTTAAAATGCGTAAAAAAACTAAAAAAACACATAATAAAAGGAAATTTTTCTATATGGGTCTTGCGGCTGCCCTTCTTCTCGCATTTGGCTTCTGGGGATTCAGCAATCCCGTACTGGCCGGCAAAATCCCTTTTCTCGGAAGAATTTTCCGCATAGTGGAAAACGACATCGGCTATTCCGGTAATTACAGCGAAAACGCCATACCGCTTACCGCCCCCGAATCAGAGACTATGGAAGATGATTCTTCTGATGAAAAAAACGACTCCGGTGATACCGTTTCGGACAACACTTATTCCCAGACCGCGAACGGTGTTACGATCACGCTTTCCGAGGCAAGCTATTCGGAACTCGCCTTATACTTTTCCGTAGAAATAGATTGCGAAGAGGGATTCCCGGAAGATTTTAACTGGGTCAAAAATATGGAAGATTATATTCTCTCTTATGATTCCCTCTCTATGACGAGTACGCAGCAGTTTGATTTTTCACAGGCTGACCCGACACTGTACAATACCGCTGTCCTTTCCTGTACAGAAGCGGAAGGGCTTCCAACGCCATATAGCATCGAAGGAAATTATGCCGATTCCCATACCTTTCTCGGCGTTATCCGGGTCGATTTGGAAACGATACGGCAAATCTTAGGTGCTGATACTCTTCCACCAGAATTTACTTATTCCTTCACCATCCAGAAATTCTGGCATGATTTGAATGAAACCAAAGAAGTTACCGTGACTACGGGGGACGGCGAAACCATTACGCTGTTAGACGGAGTCAAAAAATATTATGACGGCCCATGGAGCTTTACGATTCCCGTATCGGTGAATCAGGCGGATACACAGACCAGAGAACTCATGCAGACGAACGCCGACGGTATCGGTATCGCAAGCGTTACCAAAACACCTTATGAAATCAAAGCCGACATTCTTCTGCCCACAGGCGTCGAACCCTTTGATTATGTCGTCGCCATTACGGATGCGGATGGAAAAATTCTGGACTCCCAGGGAGAGATTTCGGAAATCTATTCCGTCTATGGCAGAAATACCGATACGGTGCATATTTATGTGGTAGATTATAATACTTACATGGACGAGTGCAAGGCAGAAAATGCTTATCTCCTGCCCGAAAAGGCGCTGTTCCAGACGACCGTTGAATGGTGAGTTCGTTCCGCCAACGATCGCTCCGCCGATAATCGTTCTGCCGCCGACGGCATGACAGGGTGTGCTAAGACTTTGTTTGCTTTTTGTTACAGTTCCGCTAAGAAAAGCCTCCTTCTATTTTGATACCTGATTTGAATCATTATAATAAAGGTATGAAACAAAATCAGACAAATCAAAATAGAAAGAGAGGCAGTCTTATGAACATTGGTATGTTGATCATTGCAATCATCGGCGGTCTGGCAGGTATCTTGAGCACCGTCTATCTGGTCATCAGCCTTCCGGCCGTTATCATATGGAAAATCTTCCGCCATTTTAAATCCGGCAGTGCTTTAACGGATTAGTAACAATCGGTAAGGAAAACAGAAAACGCCGGTCATGCGAACCGGCGTTTTCCATTATTTTTGTTTATTGGCAATGAGGGAATAAACAAAACAGCCTGCCAGGGCAACGAATACAAGCCCAATAATGATAAACTCTACTACACCCATTTTCTTTCCTCCTATCTGTGTTCATACCAGATTCCACCAAAAAATCCAACCACGACAATCACGATTGCGATAACAGACCACGCATCCATCTGCATTTCGATTTCCTCCCCATAACAGTCTTTTTATGATCATAACTGATCTGTCTTTTCCTTTTACACAAGGAAAGTTTAGCACAGCCTTTGGATTTTTTCTCATTCACCGTACATTCCTTAGCGTAACTTTAACGCATCCTTTGCATGTTCTTAACATCCCCCTTTTCTTTTAGCGCTTTCTTAACACCTCTCCCCATTTTCTTTTTCCGGAAAAAAGGTATAATGAATCCATGAACGATTTGAAACTCGGCAGCAATATATAACAGACAGCAAAATGAAAACGATGTGAAACAGTATCATATGAAAGGTATTTTAACATGATAAAATCCCAGAAAATAACGAATCTGATCATTACGGTTTCCTGCCTGACGGCAGCAACTGCACTCGCCTTCCTTTTCTTTTATCTCGTGCCAAATAACGGCAGCAATATCGCATTGATCTATATTCTCGCCCTGATCGTCATCGTACGTTTTACGGACGGTTATCTGCCGGGACTTTTTTCATCGGTCATTGCGGTCATCTGCGTCAACTTTCTTTTTACCTACCCTTATTTTGAATTGAACTTCACGCTGGCCGGTTATCCGATCACCTTCCTTGAAATGCTCGCCGTCACATTATTTACGAGCACTATGACAACAAGTATGAAGGAGCAGGCAAAATTAATCGCGGAAAGGGATAAACTATTATCAGAAGCCGAAAAAGAAAAAATGCGCGCCAATCTGCTCCGCGCCGTCTCACATGACCTGCGCACACCGCTGACCGGCATCATCGGCGCCAGCGCATCCTATTTGGAAAACGACGGCACACTTTCGGATTCGGAAAAAAATTCCATTGTCATGCACATTCAGGAAGATGCGAACTGGCTCCTGAACATGGTCGAAAACCTGTTGTCCGTAACGAGAATCTATGACCAGTCCACCAAGGTAAAGAAGACCGACGAATCCGTTGAAGAGGTCGTTTCCGCGGCAATGCTCCGGCTGAAAAAAAGGATACCCGACGCACAGGTCAACGTATCGGTTCCCGACGAACTGCTGATCATCCCGATGGATGCCATCTTAATCGAGCAGGTCTTACTGAACCTGCTGGAAAATGCCATTATCCACTCACAAAGCGAAAAGCCGATTCTCTGCTTTGTAGATGACGACAGCCAGACGGTCACTTTTCATGTAAAAGATTTCGGAATCGGCATTGCCGAGAACAGGCAATATGACATTTTTGACGGTTCCTCCTACACCGGAAGCACCGATTCCAATAAGGGAATGGGCATCGGCCTGTCCATCTGTAAAACAATCATCACGGCACACGGCGGCATCATCAACGTCCGCAATCATGAACACGGCGCAGAATTTTATTTTTCTCTTCCCAAAGAAAGGGCACCCCATGAATCCTAAAAAACAACTTTTACTCATTGAAGACGAACGCAATATCTGTAATTTTATTATGACCACTCTAAAATCCAACGACTACAAAGTGTCTTATGCGCTCAATGCACAGACCGGCCTGTCTCTTGCGGCCTCTCAATGTCCCGACCTGATTCTTCTCGACCTGGGCCTTCCTGACATGGACGGAATCGACGTCATTAAAAAAATAAGAAGCTGGAGCAATCTGCCGATTATTGTCATTTCTGCCAGAACGCAGGAAAAAGAAAAAGTAGAAGCGTTAGATGCGGGGGCGGATGACTATATCACCAAACCTTTTGGCACTTCCGAACTGATGGCACGCATCCGTACCGCCCTGCGCCGCACCGCGTCCGGCAGCGGCTCCCAGTCTCCGCAGAACAGATATACTGCCGGAAGTCTTGTCATTGACTATGAAAAGCACATTATTACAATTGATGGGGAAATCGTGCATTTTACCCAAATTGAATATAAAATTCTGACCTTTTTATCCCAGAATGCGGGCCGTGTCATCACTTATGACTCCCTCATTTCCCATGTATGGGGGCCTTTCGCAGACAGCAATAACCGAATCCTGCGTGTCAATATGGCCAATATCAGAAGAAAACTGGAAAACAATCCTGCGGACCCTCACTATATTTTCACAGAAATCGGTATCGGCTACCGGATGATCGACAATGAAAATCAATAGCATTTCCATGCCCGATATGATACACTAGGATGAAAAGAAGTTCTGCTTGCAGCCAAAAGGCGTTTCATCTGGAACTTCTATCATTTACTCTGCAAATTCTTCTTAATGAAATATTCCTATAAAAGAGGTGCCTCAGTAGAAATGGAAACAGACGAAAAGTACATGAAAGAAGCCATTAAACAGGCACAGAAGGCTTATGCGCTGGGAGAAGTTCCCATCGGCTGTGTCATTGTTTATCAGGATAAAATCATCGGGAGAGGTTATAACCGGCGGAATACCGATAAGAATACGCTTGCGCATGCGGAGTTGACCGCCATTAATAAAGCAAGCAAAAAGATGGGTGACTGGCGGCTGGAAGGCTGCACGCTCTATGTGACGCTGGAACCGTGCCAGATGTGTGCAGGCGCCATTGTACAGGCACGCATCACGGAAGTCGTTATGGGCTGCATGAATCCCAAAGCGGGATGTGCCGGCTCCATTCTCAACGTTCTCGAAATGCCCCAGTTCAATCATCAGGTCCGGGTAAAAAGAGGCATTCTGGAAGAATCCTGTTCTGCTCTGTTAACGACATTTTTCAAAGAATTGCGTATCAGAAATAAGGCGGAAAGAAAAGCGCTTTCAGCTATTGAACCGGAATGTCTGCCAACGCAGGCAGACGAATGTAAAAACGCGAAGAATCAAAGTTGACAAAAAGCCAAAAAAACAGTATACTTATTTAACCGCGCAGCCGGGGCGTTAGCGGTGCCCTGTACCTACAATCCGCTCTAGTAGGGGTGATGCTTGATTGAGGGCTTATTCCTGTGTAGCTGCCCTTTATAAGTGGCGTTGAAGTTCGGGTCTTACGCAATGGGAATCCATGAACCGTGTCAGGGTGGGAACACAGCAGCACTAAGTGGAAGCTTCCATGTGCCGTGAGGGTGCCTGGCGGAGTTAACTGTAAAGGTAACGTGCATGGGTCTGGTTCGAGAGAAAGCGCGCGGTTTTGAATTTTCAGCCCTGCCGTCTGCGCTCGGCCTTTTTCGCTCTCTTGACCTGGTACATTTTTCGGTCTGCCAGTTCTACAAGAATTTCCAAATCTGCTTTTTCTGCGTCAGTTTCTATCCAATAGCCGATACTTGCATCCAAACAATAAGCTCTTGTATATCTGGCATTATACCGCTCGATAGAATTTCTGATTCGCTCAATATATTCCTGAATACCCTCCTCAGAATACCCGTTCACGACAATAACGAATTCATCCCCGCCATATCTCGCCAACAGTTCTCCATGATGGCGGTTATCCTCCAGAATATTCGCCATTGCCTTAATATAAACGTCTCCCTCTTCATGTCCATACAGATCATTTACCGTTTTCAATCCATCCATATCTGCAAAAATAACGGCAACAGGCTGTTTTCTCCTCTTAGCCTCTTCCAGGATTCTCGGTGCGAACTTGTTGTATCCTGCCCGGTTATTGACACCTGTCAGTTCATCATACAGCCACATCTTACTCAGACGGCCGAGCATCGCATTCATCGTATCCTGCCTGCGCACCGTTTCCAATGCGTTGTCCAGACTCAGAATAAAATGCCTGAAAAAGCGGCTTTCTAACGCAGGCCGGTAATTGCCTACGACACAATAGCCAAAACAGTATTCCTGGTGGTGCAGCGGCATGATCAAATAGAAATTACCCTCTTTTCCACTCTTGCAGGAAAGCGGCAGCAGCGTATTCTTATGAAAGCCGTCATAGCTGGAAAAAACCCCTCTTTCATACGCAAGCGGAATCCAGATATCATCCGTATATATCGTTTCATCCCTTCCCCGCTCTTTTCCTTCCGCCATATGCTCCAATTCTTCAAAATAATTTTCCATGCTCCCGCACATGCACAGATAAAAATAATCCGGAGCGAGAAGTTCAATATACTGCTGCGCACACTCCTTAAAATCTTCAAAAGTCTCCAGTCCGGTAAATTCCGCCGCACAACATTTTAACAATTCCAGATTATCATCCACCTCGACCGATTTCTTAACATACATCTCCTGCAGCTCCGCATGCGTATAACTCTGCTTCTTATCGCATCCGCAGGACTGTGAAAAAAGCGGCTTTCCATATACAATATGCTCCATAGACGGATTTTCTTTCCTTATCGCCTGTACCAGCGTCCTATAGGCAATTTCTGCCGCTGTATATTCTCCTCGTCTGACTGTCGTCAAACGAGGATGATTCAACTGCGCAATGGAACTGTTATCATAGCCTGTCACAAGAATATCTTCCGGTACTCGATATCCAGCCTCCTTCAATGCCAAAATGGCGCCAATGGCCATATCATCATTCGCCGCCATGACCGCATCAGGCAATGGCATGTCCTTTTTCAGAAGTTCATTCACTGCCTGAATACCGCTTTTATAAGTATAATCTCCGTAAGCCGCCATCTGCTCATCCCATTTTAGATGATACCGTTCCAACGCTTCCCTGTATGCGCTCAACCGCTCTGCTGCATCCTGGCTCTCTATAGGGCCGGATATATAGAAAATCCGCTGCGCTTGATGTTCCGTCACAAGATGTTCCACAATGGCATGTATACCTGATTGATTCTCCAGCCAGATATTGATTGTGCCATCTATTTTGACCAGCATGGACGCACAGGGAACGCCCGCTTTCTTAATCCTGCTGACCAATTCTTCCCGAATCTTTGCATCATGAATTGTTTCCAGATTGGTAATAACACCGTCATATTGTGTAAAATCCGGTAAATTGTATATATTGTATTCTCCTTTTTCGTATTTGAAACGGGACGCATAATACCACCCGTCACATGTGAAAATATAAATGTTCGTTCCTTCCGGCAGTGCGCTGTCCAATATACCGTTGATCATCCTTTTCTGTGTATCGAACCCGACACCGCCCATTAATACTGCAATATCCATTTTTACAACTATGCCTCTTTCTCAGTCTGTAACCTACGCTGACTCTTAGAATTTTATATGTATATTGTAGCATAATTTATCTGTCGGAACCATATTAAAGCTCTACTTTTCGTAAATAATATCCGAACTTCCCTTCTTCCGCTTTGCCGCCCTCACATTCAAATGCTTCGAAGCCGAACATAAGCGCGACCATCTTTTCCCTTTCATAAAAAACACCCGGTACGCCAAGATAAAAGTCTTTTTCTTTTCCCAGAATCAAGTACCGGTAATTATAAAATCCATGCAGCAGAAAACTGTTATTGACAAGATGCTGGTAATTTTCACGCAGAATAATGAAATCTTTTGGTGCCAGTTTCACATAGATTCTATTATCACCATAAGGATGTATCTGCTCATAAGTAGTGAGCAGCTGCTCCCATTTATTTTCATAAAGCGGCGTGTGCTCCGGCTTCACTGAAATCCGTTCTGCCTTAACAAGCGGTTTCGCCGGCATCCTGTTCGTCTGCCTGCTGCTCATTGACTCTGCTCGTATGACAGGCGCTGTCTCTGCCTCTGTTTCCGGCTCCGTCAGATTTTTCGGCTCTGCTGCTTCTCTTGCCCCTTCCCGGTACACCTCAGGCCGCACTGCTTCAATCGATGGTCTTTCCCGTTCTGCAGCTGTCTCTTCCATCCGCTCCGGCAGTTCGCCCTGCTCCCTCTCCGGCTGTACTGACGTCACTGCTTCATCCGTTTTTTTCTCTTTCTGCTCTCCCGCTGCAGCCAGTCTGCTTTCTCCCTTTATTTTCCAGGCATCCGACAGGATAATTTCTGCCCGCAGAACCGGCTCCGCGGCTCTTCCGTTCCATTTTCCGTTTCCTTCCTTTATGGCGAGTAAATCTGCTTCCTGCCAGCCCGCTTCACTTTGCAGACGAATGGGAAAATTTCCCGTTACGGCAGCGGACATATTTTTGACTTGAAGCTCCACCCGATACATGCCGTCTCTCTCATCCACTTTCAGATAACCCGCATTCCTCTCCTTCACCTGGTCGTGAAAAAGTCCCATATAAATAATTTCTTTCTGGTACATCCTCTCACCTCTCTATTCTATATATATGTCGGATATACCAAAAAATGCCAGACAATCTCTTGTCTGACATTGAAAATTTTTAAGTTCTTGGCGAAACAGCCAAACCTGGGAACCAGGCTTTAGCTGTATGAGCCTTAGAACTTCTCTTCACACTAGTATTCTAACGAATCCAGATACTTCATATAATTTACTACCATGAGAGCAATTTTAAAGGTAAGGGCATCATCAAAAGTTCGAATATCCAGTCCCGTACTCTTCGCCAGTTTCTCAATACGATAAACAAGCGTATTCCGATGCACAAACAATTGTCTCGAAGTTTCCGATACGTTCAGGTTATTTTCAAAAAACTTATTAATGGTCGTCAAGGTCTCTTCATCCAATTCATCAGGCACATTGGCGCCAAAAATTTCATTTATAAAAATCTGACAGAGATTTACGGGAAGCTGATAGATCAATCTGCCGATTCCCAGCCTGTTATAAGCCGTCACTCTCTTCTCCGCATAAAAAATTTTGCCAACGTCCAATGCCATCTTCGCTTCCTTATAAGATTTGGAAACATCTTTCAGTTCTTCCACAATGGTTCCATAGGACACCCGGACATTCATCATAGCTTCCATATTCATCATATCAACAATCGTATTCGCCGTATGCTCCATTACATCATAACTCTCTCCCGATGCCAGCGCCTTGATCAAAATCACATTACTCTCATCCACCGCAGTAATATAATCCCCGATTTGAGCAGAGAACATTCCATTCAGCAATTCCGATGCCGAGCTCTCCTTCTCGCTTCCGGTCTCGATCAGAAAAACTGCTCTGGGTACTGCCACTTCTATATGCAGCTTTTTTGCACGATTATAAATATCGACCAACAGCATATTATCTAAGAGCAGATTTTGAAAAAAGTTATTTCTGTCATACTTTTCCTTATAGGCGATAATCAGGTTCTGCAGTTGGCTCACAGCAATCTTACCGATCATATAAGTGTCTTCGCCTATACCTCTTGCGTCCAGAACGTAGAGTTGTTCACTCTCATCCAGTATCTTTAAAAGGTGATGCGTTCCAATTACCTGACTGTCCGCCGGTGAATCAACAAATTCCGTGATCAGATTTAGCGCCAGATCATTTAACTCAAAAGTAGATGCTACGATATTTCCCTCCAAATCTAATACACATAAATCAACTTTCGTAATCGCTTTTAACTCTTCTATACTGGTCCTGATAACCTGACTTGATATCATGTCTGTCTCCTTCTCTGCTATTTGAGCGTTCCCCTTCTTTAATCATTCCCCATTCGAGTGCGCACGCATGGCGCACGGACTATACCGCAATTTCCTATAATGATAAAAAGGGGATGCTGCCGCATCCCCTCCGATTACCGTGATTAGTTTGTGATAATCTGCTCTGTTTCTTTATCAAATACATGAATCTTTTCAACATCAAATGCAAACTTAACTGAATCACCAGGTTTTGCTGTTGTACGAGAATCCACTCTTGCTGTAATCGGGAACTCAGCAAGATCAAAGTATAAGTAAACTTCTGCGCCGAGCAACTCGTATACTTTAATGGTAGATTCGAATGTACATTTAGCAGAGCTAACGTACTCCGGTGAATCATATACATCTTCAGGACGGATACCAAATGTAACTGTCTTTCCAGCATAGCCGCCGTCAATCAGTTTCTTGGATTTTGCTGCCGGAAGCGGAATGCTGCCACCAGCTACTTTCAAGTTCGCTGTATCGCCGCTTACCTCAACAACTGCATCAAGGAAGTTCATCTGAGGTGAACCCATGAATCCTGCAACAAACAGGTTCTGCGGTTTCTGATATAAGTTCTGAGGTGTATCTACCTGCTGAACAACACCATCTTTCATAACAACGATTCTGGTACCCAGTGTCATAGCCTCTGTCTGGTCATGTGTTACATAGATGATTGTTGTGCCCAGTCTCTGATGCAGTTTGGAAATCTCAACACGCATCTGCACACGAAGTTTAGCATCCAAGTTTGAAAGCGGCTCATCCATAAGGAATACCTTAGGATTACGAACGATTGCACGACCCATAGCAACACGCTGTCTCTGACCACCGGACAAAGCCTTCGGTTTACGATCAAGGAGAGGAGTCAGGTCAAGAATCTTAGCTGCCTCTTTAACCATCTTATCAATTTCATCTTTCGGTACTTTTCTTAACTTCAGACCGAATGCCATATTGTCATATACAGACATATGAGGATACAAAGCGTAGTTCTGGAATACCATTGCGATATCTCTGTCCTTCGGCTCAACATCATTAACGACTCTGTCACCGATTTTCAGTTCGCCGGATGAAATGTCTTCCAGACCTGCAATCATACGAAGAGTGGTAGATTTACCACAACCTGAAGGTCCTACGAAAATAATAAATTCCTGGTCTGCGATTTCAAGATTGAAATCTTTTACTGCCTCGAATCCGTTAGGATATACTTTGCAGACATTTTTTAATGATAAACTTGCCATGTGCTTGTGCCTCCTAAATTATTTCATTTCTTTTATTCATGATTATTTGTAATAATCAAGTCTGAAATTAGTATAACGAACTTCCAAAATCTTTTCCATACCACTATTTCACAAAGATTTTGCTTTCCATTGTAGAATTTGCTCACTTTCGTTGCGCTGCTTTCTTTTTTCTGACAAGTTGACTAAGAAACTGTCTTTTTCTTGTACATCTTGCCCAAAAGCCCCGCCGCTTTATTTTTCCATCCAACTGTCTTTATAAAAAGCCAGCTGGTTCTTTCCACGCTCTTTTGCCTTATAAAGCGCCTGATCCGCCGCCTTATACAGACTCTCAAAATCTGCGCCTTCTTCCGGGAAAATTGCAACACCGATACTCGCCGTCGCAGAATATTTCGTATATTCTCCCGCCTTAAAATCATGGAAGAAATTTTCCACTTTTTTCGCTTCTTTTCTGATCGAATCGTCCGCAGATATATTTTTCAAAAAGATAAAGAATTCATCCCCGCCTACACGGCCGATAATATCCGAAGCCCGGAAAAGTGAACCAATCTGCTGACCGAGTGAACGAAGCACCTCGTCGCCAAAAGCATGTCCCATCGTATCGTTTATTTTCTTGAAATTATCGATGTCCAGTATAAACATCATGGAACGGCTTTTGGGATTCTTCGCCATATATTCTTTGATCTTACGTTCCGTTGCAAGCTTGTTGTTCAGACCCGTCAACAAATCCGTATCGGCCTTTTCTTCCAGCTGCTCCTGCTTTCTGTTATTAAGGACTTTGCTCGCAATATTAATGCCAATGATTATGCAGATAAAGACCACCGTCACAATGACCAGCTGGATCATCATATTTCTGACGTCCATCCATTGCTGTGCCACCTGCCTGTCTATGTAATCCTGCGAAATTCCCGTGACCAGTGTCCAGTTGTTGATGCCGACCGGAACATATGTCAGTGCCGATTCCGTATCCCCCATTTTCACGGTGGAGACAGAACTCACACGATTCGTAATACGGGTCTTCATTTTCTTGACCGCATCCTCATTTCCGGCTCTCAGCACATCATACAGATTATCTCCCACATTCCAGCTGTTCCCTGTGCCGGAAGCAAGCAGAATCGCACCATTTTCATCGATTAAAGCTACGATATTCCATGCCACAAAATCATTCTTCTTAACGACCGCCTCAAAATTATTCAGCGGGTAAAACAAAAGCATATGCCCAAGGCCTTCTTCATATCTGACAGGAACATTGGCAACAACAGCCTTCTGCCCTTTGATACCGTCATCCGTCACAAAATGATAGGCAGATTCTTTTACCGCATTCATTTCCTCAAAATATGCCCATTCGGCCATGGAAATTTTTTCCCCGGCATTATCAATTCCTTTCCCCTCTTCGTCAAGCATATAGACTGCATAGGCTCCGGAATACCTCATTGCGAGCCGAATCGTTTTCAGCGCGTAGACAGACTCTACCGATGTCTTATCTTCCATAAGCTCCGCAATCGGTTCCCCGATTGTCGTAAGAAGCGTGAGCTGCTCCCTGAAATTATCCGCACAGGCGCCCGCCGCATCCGTCATATTCCTCGTGACCGTATCGTTCGCGCTCAGCCTGCTTTTAGTGGTAAAGTTAAAAAGCATGATTGCGATCACCATGAGCAGGATTCCTGCCGGGACCAACCACTGCACCACTATTGTTTTCCTGTTATCATCCATTGTTTTCCTCGTTTCCTTCATCTGCCTTTACGGAAAATTCTTCATCTGAAACAATCGCCTGTTCTTCCGGCTCGAACTTCTTAAAGATTCCGCTGTATAAATAAGCAGAAGCATAGGCTGGCGCCGAAATGCCGAACAGAATAACAAAAATACCGGCATAAGCCGAAAAATACAAGATTATCATAGGAAGTGCCAGCAATACAATCATCAACAATGTTTTCGGTAAGTTCAGGATTGCCATGCAGAAAGCATTCTTTATGGTATTCTTTACCGTATTGTCAAATCTGGACAAAACCGGGAAAATATATACCGCTACCATCAAAAAAACAATCGCTATCGCCAGTATCGCTATCATCAGAATGGTCGGAAATTTTACGCCGGAATATGAAAAAATCAGGAAATCCCCCACATATACGACGATCACAAGAAGCATGAGCAGCCATAAAATGGTGGCCTGCCTGAAATTCTGCTTAAAAGATTTAAAAAACCCCCTGACCAGATACCCTTCTTCTCCCCGCACCGTTTTCAGAAGAACATAGTGCATTCCCGTACACGCCGCTCCAATCGTAAAGATCGGAATACAGCAGATTATCATCAGAAAGTTCAATATCATCAAATCGGCTATCCGATTCAGTACCCGCATGAACGGGCTGTCCAAGTCAAAAATCTTACTCATAGAAATCCCTCGTTTTGTTCATTTTTATATCCTTTTTCATGTTCTTGCTTCTGTCTATTATAGTACATAATTGACTAAAAAAACCAGATGATTGACAAAATTTTATAAAAATTTATCAATCATTTTAAAAATGCTTACATTTTGAAACGTTTACTGACCAACGCATACTGGGAATTCAGCATTTGATACATTTTCATGACCTCCGCCGATTCCGTCTGCACACTCTGCATAATATCGTCATAAGAATTGATAAAAGTATTGACGATCTGTCTGTCCAGACGGTCCAAAGAAGCCTCTTCACTTAAATTTTCAATCACCTTTTCCCTGGGCAGCGGCTCCCTGTAAGCCCTCTTATTCGTCATACCCGTGACCGAATCCGCAACCTGAAGAACTTTCTGTTCCGACCCCATCTGCTGTGCTCTCAGCCGTTTCGGATAACCGCTGCCATCTCCTCTTTCGTGGTGGCCGAGCACGATTGACAGAACATCCTCTCGAAGCATATTTCCCAGCACTTTTTCCGCCGCGTTCACATGAAGCCTCACTTTTTTGATCTCATCCGAATTCAGCTTTCTGGGCATTTCGACAATCTCTTTGGGAATCGCCAGCATACCGATATCATGAAGCAATGCACCGTAATACAGCTTTTCCTTCATATCTTCCGTCATCGTCAGCCGGCCGGCCAGCTTTTCACAAATATGTATCGTCGTGATCGAATCGACGACAGACTGCTCACTGCGGAATCCTGTACAATACATGAGCATCTCCAGAAACTTCTTTTTGCCCTCGTTGGAAAAAATCATATAATCGATTATATTTTCCAGTTCTTCTTTATATTCACCTGTTTTCAGCTTTGTGAAAATATCATACTTTTTGGCTACCTCGTAAAAACGGTTCAGTCCTTCTTCGGACAATCTCGTCCCTGCCTGCTTATGGAACATCTGCATATTGAACTGACTTCCCATCGCCGAAAAATAAATATCCATTTTTTCTGCGATATTGATATAAGCCGCAATATCTTTATAGGCATAATCCATCTTCCGAAGCTGCTCATAATCCATGTGGTGATACATAATGACCTTGGCCAGATCTTCCACCGGAGACAAATATTTGAAGAAAAGATATCCGTAAATCGTATGCGCCCGGCTGTCTCTGGACTCATACCGGAGCATATCGTTCAACATACCCGCTTCCGTCTTATATGCGCCAATATCATGCAGCGTTGCTACCATCACAATATCCGCCAGTTCAAATTCCTCATAAATGCCTTTTTCCTCCAGCATCTTGTACACCATATAGGCAACTCTGGAACCATGATCCATCAATCTCGGATGAATCAGCCTCAAAGTATTTCTCATCAATACGAAAATATCCTTGCTCTTAATATACTCCATGATATTCCATCCTTTTCCTTTATTCCGACTGCAAAATACGCTTATAAGACAAATTCCATCGGCGTATATTTAATACCATCCTTCTCTTCCTCCGGCCTTAAATCCCGGAACCCGAGTTTATGATAAAATGCCACCCCATAAGGGGCCGCATTCACCGTTATTTTACTGATACCCGCCTCCGAAAGCAGATATTCCTGTAAATATTCTATCAGAGCCCGGCCGATTCCCCGTCTATGATATTTCTCATCTACAAAAAGAAGAGAGATATGCGATGTATTCCGCAAGGTGAGCATGCCGACAATCTGTTTCCTGTCCAATGCTACAAACATCTGATAAACTCCCATAATGAACATGCGATGCAGCGTCGTATCCGTAATAAAATCTTCAAAGTTCCGGACCCCCTCTGCCGTATAAACATCCGCCTCAAACTGCATGAACGTTTTCCACGCCAATGCCATCGCATCATCCCATTCATCCCGATATGCGCTCCTGATCGGATATAGAACCTGTGACATACCTCTCCCTTCCTTCTATATTTTATTCTAACGTATTTCCGTTCGATTTACAAGCGGGAGTCCATTTTCCAGCGCATAAGCATTTTCCAGCGTTTCTTTGGCAATCGCCTGCATGGCTTCTTTTGTTAAAAAGCCCATATGCGAAGTGATCAGCACATTGGGAAAGGTCATCAGCCTTGCAAGCTTTTCATCATGAATGATCTCGTTAGATCTGTCCTCATAAAAAATACCTTCCTCTTCCTCGTATACATCCAGGCCGACACCGCCGAATTTTCCTTTGACCAGACCATCGATCAATGCGTCCGTATCGATCAGGCTTCCCCTCGATGTATTGATCAGGTAAACGCCGTCCTTCATCTTACCGATGGAATCCTCATTGATAATATGCCGCGTTCCGGAAGTCAGCGGACAATGCAGCGAGATCACGTCGGATTTCCTGAAAATTTCTTCCGGCTCCACATAATCGACTTCGAGCTTCGTATTCGGATAAGGATCATAAGCCAGTACCTGCATACCGAATCCGTTGCAGATTCTGATCATTGCCTGCCCAATCTTACCGGTCCCGATAATACCGGCTGTCTTATGATATAAATCCACTCCCATCAAGCCGTTCAGGCTCATATTGAAATCCCTTGTTCTCCCATAGGCTCTGTGGATATGACGGTTCACCGTAAGCAGCATTCCCATCGCGAACTCCGCCACCGCCTCCGGTGAATAACTCGGAACACGCAGAACCAGAATTTTATCTTCCGCCGCCTTAACATCCACATGGTTAAAGCCTGCACTTCGAAGCAAAATCGCCTTTACTTTCATTTCATACAGCTTATCTATCATTTCCGCCGTAATATAATCATTCACAAAAATGCAGACAGCATCATAATTTGCTGCCAGATTAATCGTCTCTTCCTGAAAAGGCACCTCATAAAAACGGATGTCGAATCCGTACTCTTTCCCCATCGGTTCGAACCATATTTTATCATACGGCTTCGTACTGAAAAATGCGATTTTCATAATGACATTTTCTCCTTTTTCTTTTTTTCCTATAAAGATATTCCATAATTTTATTTTATCAAGTTTTTGACTCATTTTATAGGATAAATCTAGTATAAGCAAAAGAAAATATTTTCATTCCTGCACACAGAAGCCCTTTCTGTGGAAAATTTCTCACACAATAAAAAATCGAGTGCCCGCGCACTCGATTTATGAGAATGCCCCGCATTCTCCATGAATGATATTTTCCTTACGAAAAAGACTCCTGAAACTTTTTTAAGAAAAAAGATTTCTAAAAAATTCCGATACGGAGGTCTTCAGATTTTCAAAAAAACCTTTGACCGCCGATGTCAATGCGCTCTCGACCGCTTCGTTGATAGCCTCATTCGCATTCTCCACAATGCTGAGTCCATATTTTTCATACAGAGCCTGCGCCTGTTCCAGAAGATAATCCGCATTGAGCCCAAGCGAATCCATTTTCTTCAACAATGCAATGATCTTCTGTTTATCTTCTTCCGTCAGGCTGATACCGAAGGTCTGCTCGCCTTCCGCGATTGCTGCCCGAATACTCTCTTCATCGCCGATATCCAGTTCACCGCCTGCAACTTTTCCTTTCAGCCATGCGATCAATGCTTCCGCCTCATCCGAACCGGACTCACCCTGTATGCTTTCCGCCAGTTCCCCTGTCGTGATCAGTTCATCCAACGCCGTATCGAGCACCATATCCGATACCGTTTCACCTGCCATCACTTCGTATGCTTTCAGCGCTCCGATCAATCCTGCCGTCCCCGAAATCGGCGTCGGCCCGACGACCAGCACATCCATATCCTTCATTCCGGCAGTCAGCAGCGCATTCCGGTACATCCCGGTAGTACAGTAATTGATATTCTGGGTCGTTACTTTAACGCCGCTGCCTTCCGCTGCCTTCGTAAGCTTTACACTGGATAAAGATTTGCTCCCGATGACGGAATCGTCCAGATACGCATCCAGATACGCGTGCTCCGTCTCATTCGTAATAGACAGCACCGTGCAGTCTGACAGTTCAGCTTCCGTCAGCCCCATCAGCCGCAGTACTTCCGCCCGCTGCTCCGCAGACAGGTCAGCCCCCAGCACGACAACCGTATCTTTCGTCTCCGCTGCCTCTGCCGTCATTCCCGTGATACCGCAAAGCAAAAGTATCAGAAATGCCGTAAAGGTTCCAAACCACTTTTTCATAAAATTAACCTTGCCTTCCTCACAGTGCTCACCAGCCTAGCTTATATGTTGCAAAATCCACCGGTAAATATCTCCATAAACCTGTTCTCTGTCAGTTTCGTTCAACAGTTCATGACGGTCCTTTTCATACAATTTCATCTGCACATTCTGCATACCATGCTCCTGATAGGAATGATATACTTTTTTAACGCTCTCCCCATAATTCCCGACCGGGTCATCCGCACCGGAAACAAGCAGGATTGGAAGCTGCTTCGGCATCTTTTCCAGTTTTCCCTCATCATAACAGTTATGGATCAGTTCAAAAAGCGCCGCGAAGCCATTCAAGGTAAATACGAAACCGCACAACGGATCCGCGATATAGCGGTCCACATTCTCCTCATTTCTTGAAAGCCAGTCAACTGTAGTCCTGGCGGGTCGGAACCGTTCATTGAACTTGCCAAAAGATGCCTTATCAATGAACCTGCCGACATGCCTGGAGCCGCAGAATACTTTCTGGACTGCTGTGACCGTCCTTGCTATCATCAATGTAAGCTTCGACTGCATTCCCGTACCGACGATGACTGCGCCTCCTACACCGCTCCCATAGTTGAACAGATAATTTCTGGTAATAAAAGAGCCCATACTGTGTCCCATGATCAGATAGAGAATCCCGGGATACTGCTCCTGTATGATTTTCTTTAAACGGTGTACATCCCTCACCAGAACGCCTGCTGCATCTTCTTCGCAGAAATAGCCGTATGTGCCGCCTTCCGGCACCGATTTTCCATGCCCAAGATGATCTTCTCCCACGACGAGTATGCCTTTTTGGGCCAGAAATTTTGCGAACTCGTCATAGCGTTCGATATGCTCCGCCATCCCGTGTACGATCTGAAAAATACAGACGGGCTTTTCCACGTCAGGAATCCATTTGACCGCATGTATCCTGTTCTGCCGGTCTCTGGAATCAAAATAGAACTCTTCTTTCCGTATCATATCATACTGCCTTTCTTATCAATTTCCTTCTTTTTAACAGATTTCCGCGCCTGCAGGCATTGTTCTCTCCGGTGTCATGAGCGCCAGCTTTCCGTCCGCATCTTCCGCACACAATAACATTCCTTCCGATGTCATTCCCGCAATTTCTCTTGGCGCCAGATTGGTCAGCACCATTACTTTTTTCCCGACCATTTCTTCCGCACTGTAATGTTGTTTGATTCCTGATAAAATCTGCTTTATGGAAGAACCGACGCGCACCTGTGAGCAGAGCAGTTTCTTCGACTTTGGCACTTCCCTGCACTCCAGAATCTCTCCCACCTGAAACTGGCACTTGTCAAAATCATCATAGGAAATTGTCGCTTTCGGCTCTATATCCATGACGTTCTCCGCCTCTGCCTCTTTTTCTTCCGAACCTGCCTCATCGGCTGTTTCTCCTGTTTCGGCCGCCTTCCGCTCTGCGAACATCGCCTCTACCTTCTCCATGACTTCCTTGAGGTCACGGCGTACAAAAAGTATCTCCGGTGCGTCCGTTACCCGGTTGCCGGACGGATAAAAACTGGATGCTTTCATAATATCCTGATTCTTCGCGCATTCCTCAAGCGTTTCAAAATCAATCAGCTGTGCATGAAGCTGCTCCGCAATCTTTGCGGCTGTTTCCGGCATAAAGGGCTCTAACAGGCTGGCGCCGGTCAAAATGCCGTTCAACAGATTATAAAGAACCGTCGCAAGACGTTCCCTCTTTGCCTCGTCCTTAGCCAAAGCCCAGGGCATCGTCTCATCAATATATTTATTGCAGCGCTTGAATAATACAAAAACTTCCGTAATGGCATCCGCCACGCGCAGATGGTCCATCTTCTCGCTGACCCTTGTATAAGTATTTACAAGAACTTCCCACAGATCGGAATCCACATCCTCCTCGACTGCTGCCACACCGACTTTTGTATTTTCCACAACGCCGCCGAAATATTTGTTGCTCATGGAAATCGTTCTGTTCACCAGATTGCCAAGCGTATTGGCAAGGTCGGAATTGAACCGTTCCACCATCAGATCCCATGTGATAACGCCGTCATTCTCAAAAGGCATTTCATGCAGTACAAAATAGCGGACCGCATCCACGCCGAAAAAGCTGATCAGGTCTTCTGCATAAATCACATTTCCTTTGGATTTACTCATCTTGCCGTCGCCCTGCAGCAGCCATGGATGCCCGAAAATCTGTTTCGGAAGCGGCTCGCCTAATGCCATCAGGAAAATAGGCCAGTAAATCGTATGGAAACGAATGATATCTTTGCCGATCAAATGCAGATCTGCCGGCCACAGTTCCCGATACTGCTCTGAATTGTTTCCATCCGCATCATAACCGATACCCGTAATATAATTCGACAGTGCATCCAGCCATACATAGACAACGTGCTTCTCATCGAAATCCACCGGAATACCCCATTTAAAGGATGTTCTGGACACGCACAGATCCTGTAAGCCGGGAAGCAGGAAATTATTCATCATCTCATTTTTCCGGGATACCGGCTGAATAAATTCCGGATGGCTGTTGATATGTTTAATCAGTCTGTCGGCATACTTGCTCATTTTGAAGAAATAAGCTTCCTCTTTGGCCGGCTTGACCTCCCGCCCGCAGTCCGGGCATTTACCGTCCACAAGCTGGGATTCCGTCCAGAAAGATTCACAGGGTGTACAGTAAAGCCCCTCATAAGAGCCTTTGTAAATATCTCCCTGTTCATACAGCTTCTTAAAAATTTTCTGTACCTGTCTTTCATGATATTCGTCAGTCGTCCGAATGAACTTATCATAAGAAGTATTTAAAGAATCACAGATAGAACGAATGGTTCCTGCCACGCCATCCACAAACTGTTTTGGCGTGATACCCGCTTCCTGCGCTTTTAACTCTATCTTCTGACCATGCTCATCAGTCCCGGTCTGGAAAAAGACATCATAACCATCCTTTCTCTTGAATCTGGCGATGCTGTCCGCCAATACGATCTCATAGCTGTTCCCGATATGAGGTTTGCCGGACGTATAGGCAATCGCCGTTGTAATATAGTATTTTCTCTTGTTCATGTTTACCTCCATTCCGAAGCGTTTTACGCTGAGAACACGGGCAGAATATCAGATTCTGCTCTGCGGCCAATAGAATTTGTGACGCTTCGGCACAAATTCCGCTTCTTTAAAGCAGCATAATTTTCTCATTTAAAAAACCGCCCTCTCATATTCTTTCAAAATATAAGAAGACGGCCATTGACCGTGTTACCACTTCTTTTCACTATGCCCTCGCGGACACAGCCTCATCAGGTACCTCACGATACCCCGCCGCTATAACAGGCGGAACCTGTTGCGCCCTCACCAATAAGCTCAGACACACTGCTCGGAAGCCATCTTCGGTATGTTCCTTCTCCATCCCTCTCAGCCGCCGCGCATTACGGACACTCATGTGCAATGGGATGTTCTCTGTAAAGAACTTGCATACTTACTCTCTTCGTCATTGCTTTTTCTATATAGTGTTAGCCTATCATAAAGATTTTATGTTGTCAATCGGGAGCGGGCGTTAATTCTTTGGCAATTTTCTGCACTCCTGCTTTTTCCGCATAGATTTCTTTCTTCCGCACAAACTATATCTGTCCGGTAAAAAATTTTCGGTGGAAAATCATATAGGCAGCCTGACAGCTGCTTCTGAACCTGAATTATGAACAGAAATGGAGGATTTATTCATGAAGGATATAGATAAAGACACTTTGAGCGAGGCCCTCGCAAGGAATACGCTGGATGACATCCCCCAGCCCAAAAGCGATGCCAAAGAAATTGTCGGTCTGGTAAAAAGCAGCGGACGTATCAACGGATATCAATTATCCGACGGCTCCACCGTTTCCAGAGAAGAGGGCGTCGCCCTCGCAAAAGACGGGGAAATCAAAGGCGTCGGAATTGCACACAGGAAAGATACGGAATATCTAAAATCGATTCCCGACGATTCCGAAAATAACAATCTCGGAAATCTCCCTTCCGTATCCGGATAAATTTCTATGAGAGTCCGTTTAAAAGGACAAATAAAAGCAGTGAACGCGATAAGTGCATCATTTCCCGTTCACTGCTTATCCTAGTCTATCAAGCACGCCTCTATTATGCCCTATTAAAATTCAGTAATTCCTCTGCCCGTTCTGCCGAAAACTGATAATCATTAATAAGATGCTTCCTGATTTCCTCTTCCGGGATTTCGGCTTTACGCATGAAGCTGATGGTGGCTTTTATGCCCTGCTTCAACTCACTGATGGTGTTCTCCTGTTTATCGATCGTATCCTGCATTTCCTCAATCATTGATTTTCATACAGGTACAGCGTATTGTCCGCTTCATCATATCGGTACCGCAGCGTTTGTATTTTCAGTTCCTGAAGCCGTTCCTGCGCATCCCCGATCTGTTTTTTCGCATCTTCTACCTGCCCCTTCGTATCGCCCAGTTCTTTCTGCGTATCCTCAATCTCCTTTCTGGCATCCTCCAGCTGATTTATCATCTGCTGTATCTGGACATTCATGCTCTCAAATCGGTTCGTGATATCAGATACATTCTGCTCGATAGAAGTTTTTAATGCACCCTGTATCTCCCCTATTTTTATTTTCAACTCGCTGTCCGTCGTTTCAAGAGCGTCTATTTTGCTATAAATAGCCGAAATATCAGTATCGACCTGTCCCATCTGTTTTTCAATCTCGCTGATTTGCTTCTGAATGACCGGAATTGATTTGCTGTCCATTACCTTCACCAACTCATTCAATTCATTCAATGTATCTTGTGTTTTCTGTATTTTTGTGAGGAAATTGGTGATACCACCCGCAATTTCTTCTACCTGCTCCCGCAGCAGAAGATTATCTTCCTGTGCTGCAACGGTCGTTTCCAATGTTTCTTTGATGCGGGACATAGACTCGGATAATTCTTCTATCTTTTCTCCAAAATATTCTATGTCCACCAAGTACTGCTGTTTTAACTCTTCCTCCGCCGGATTTACGGCAAACATTACTTCCGGCGTTTCCGTAAAGACCTCCGCTTTCATCTGTTCTCGGCCTGCGTTCTTTTGCCAGAGCAGCATCAGGCACAAAATAATACTTGCCAATATCACAATACCGATTACACATAAAATTACAAAATTTCCGTTCTTTTCCGGATCATTTCTTCTCTCGCTGATATAATCCGACACTTTTGTCATAAATTCTCTCATACGCATAAACTCTCCTTCTTTATTCTGTTCATTTTTGTACCAAATCGTTTGGAATCATGGCGAATCGCCGAATTACTTTGAGCTCAGATGTGAATGACTTCAAAAGATTGTAAATGTACGATATCAGAATTATTTTCCGAATGCAATATCGGAAATTTTCACAAACATTTCAAAAAAAGAGCCGGAAAAACACCGCTATGCCCGATGTATTCCGGCTTTCTATATGTCAAAAAGGATTTAGCCTGTCATAAAATTTTCCTGTTACAAACACTTTATCTGTCAAAAATTTTTAAGATAAATCTACCATGTAAGAACCTCGTACCCATCCTCAGTAACGGCCACAGTCACTTCCCACTGGGCGGAGGGCTGCCCGTCCTCGGTATATACAGTCCAGCCGTTATCGTCATCGATATAAATGTCGGCCCTTCCCATATTGACCATCGGCTCAATCGTAAATACCATACCGGGCACCATCAGCATCTCCGTTCCGCGGCTCGTAACATAGCTGACAAAAGGTTCCTCATGAAATTCCAGCCCGACGCCGTGACCGCCGATTTCCCGGACGATAGAATAACCGTTCGCCTTCGCATAGTCATTGATGGCCTGTGCCATATCCCCCAGAAAATTCCAGGGTTTTACCTGTTCCAGACCGATATCCAGGCATTTGTGCGCCTTCTCCACCAGTTCCCGCGTCTTTGGCGCAACATTTCCCAGCATGAACATTCTGGAAGAATCTGAAAAATAGCCTTGGTAGATTGTGGAAACATCCACATTGACAATATCACCGTCCTTCAAAATATCTTTTTCGGAAGGGATTCCGTGACAGACCTGGTCGTTGAGCGAAGTGCAGACGCTTTTGGGAAAACCTTCGTAACCAAGGGGTGCCGGAATTCCGCCCATCTGCGCCGTCTTCTCACAGACAAGGCGGTCGATTTCCTCCGTGGACATGCCGATTCGGATATTCTCCGCCACATAGTCGAGTACCGCAATATTGATCTTGCTGCTCTCTTTAATCCCTTCTATCTGCTCCTTCGATTTGAGCATATCATGACTCGGTACAATATGGCCTTCCAACGCATACTTCTGTATCTTTTCATCAAAAGCCATATGGCAGCTTTTATATTTACGCCCGCTGTTGCACCAGCACGGGTCATTTCTTCCCAGTTTTTTCATTTTTTGCCATTCCTTACTGTATCAATTTATTCAACCTTATAACGTTTCCGTCTCCGCAGGAACCATATGCGGCCCGGCGGAGACGGAAATCTCATGGTTTCTCTGCAAAAATCTCCAGATACCGCGTAACATTCTCCCGGATATTTCCATGAAAAACAGAGGAACCGGCTACGATCACATTGGCGCCTGCATCGAGGACGACCGATACGTTGTCCGCCGTAATGCCGCCGTCTACCTGAATATCCAGACCGAGTCCCATTTCTTCCGCCATCCGCCGGGCACTGCCGATGCGCTCCGTCGATTCCGGAATATATTTCTGGCCTCCGAATCCGGGTTCCACCGTCATGACCAAAAGCATGTCCAGTTTTCCAAGATACGGCCTGACCGCTTCGACCGGCGTTGCCGGCTTAATGGAAAGACCGGCCCTGCAGCCGGCACGATGTATTTTCTCGATCACGCCGTCTACATCCTTTGCTGCTTCCAAATGAAAAGTAATACCATCCGCTCCGCATTTTGCAAATTCCTCAATATAACGCTCCGGCTCCACAATCATCAGATGCACATCAAAAAATTTACCTGTTACCTTTCTGATCGTCGAAATAACAGGCATCCCAAAAGAAATCGATGGCACGAACACACCATCCATAACATCAATATGAATATATTCTGCGCCTGCTTCATCCGCCTCTGTGATCTGCTTTCCAAGAATGCCGAAATCTGCAGCAAGTATAGACGGCGATAAAATTTTTTTCAATAGATTTCCTCCTCACGAATGTGAACACACTCACGAAGAATGGCTCCTGAGAGCCATTCTTCCGTATAAAATACTATTTAAAAATTATGAGACAAATTCTTTTACTTTCGCATAGATGCCTTTGCCGTCGAGACCATATTTTTCTACCAGCGCCGCAGCCGTACCGGATTCGCCGAATACGTCCTGCATACCAATCTTCATAACGCGGGTCGGCTGGCTTTCGGACAGGCAGTCACAGACAGCGCTTCCCAATCCGCCGATTACACTGTGCTCTTCCGCGGTCACTACCTTTCCGGTCTTCTTCGCAGATGCAATGATCAGCTCTTTGTCGAGCGGCTTGATCGTATGAATATTGATAACTTCTGCGCTGATGCCGTCTGCTGCAAGCATTTCCGCCGCCTCCAGCGCGGATGCTACCGTAATGCCGCTTGCAACGATTGTCACGTCGCTGCCTTCTTTCAGCAGAACGCCTTTTCCGATTTCAAATTTATAATCGGGTCTGTCATTGATGACCGGAACTGCCGCACGGCCGAATCTTAAATACACAGGACCTTCTTTCTCAATTGCCGCTCTGACAGCCGCTCTCGCTTCTACATCATCTGCAGGAACGATGACTGTCATGCCCGGAATGGTTCGCATCAGAGCCACATCCTCGTTACACTGGTGGGTCGCTCCGTCTTCGCCGACCGTGATTCCCGCATGGGTTCCGCCGATTTTAACATTCAAATGCGGATAACCGATGGAGTTACGAACCTGCTCAAAATTACGTCCCGCTGCGAACATGGCAAAGGAACTGATAAATGGTATTTTGCCGCAGGTAGAGAGTCCAGCCGCAATACCTGTCATATTACATTCCGCAATACCGCAGTCGATATGACGGTCAGGATATGCTTTCTTAAAAACGCCGGTCTTGGTCGCGCCCGCAAGGTCTGCATCCAATACGACCAGATTCGGAAAATCCGCCCCGCATTCTACCAGCGCATTACCATAGCTTTCTCTTGTTGCTATTTTCTTTACTTCTGACATAATGCTTCACCTACTTTCTCCAAATCTGCCATCGCGACCGCATACTCTTCATCGTTCGGCGCTTTTCCGTGCCAGCCCACATTACCTTCCATGAAAGAAACACCTTTTCCTTTCAGGGTCTTGCAAATGATTGCCGTCGGCATCCCTTTGGTATTTCTCGCTTCTTTAAATGCTGCTTCGAGCTGATCGAAATCATTTCCGTCGATATTGATCACATGGAAATTGAATGCCTCGAATTTCTTATCGATCGGATAAGGAGAACATACATCATCAATCTTTCCATCAATCTGTAAGCCGTTGTTATCTACGATGACTACCAGATTGTCCAGCTTTCTGTGGCCTGCGAACATGGACGCTTCCCATACCTGACCTTCCTGAATCTCGCCGTCACCGAGCAGCGTATATACTCTGTAATCTTTGTCATCCATTTTGCCAGCCAACGCCATACCGACTGCTGCCGAAATACCCTGTCCGAGGGAACCCGATGACATATCGACACCCGGTGTCTCCTGCATACAGGGATGGCCCTGTAAATAAGAACCGAGGTGCCGCAGTGTGGGCAGATCCTCTACCGGAAAATAACCGCGGTTCGCCAGTACGGAATACAGACCGGGCGCCGTATGTCCTTTGGATAATACGAAGCGGTCTCTGTTTTCCATCTTCGGATTCTTCGGGTCGATATTCATTTCCTCGAAGTACAGATATGTAAAAATATCCGCAGCAGACAGGGAACCGCCGGGATGTCCGGCCTTCGCGCCATGTACCGCTGTAACGATACCTTTACGAACTTCATTAGCTGTTTTCTGTAACTCTAACTTGTTCATTCTTATAACTATGCTCCTTTCTCATCGCACTGATTCCATACATTGATTTATTCTTTTATTCATCATACCACAACAGAGCGTGGTTCTCTACTTAAAAATTGCTTTTCTCTTTTTCTTAATTGCCCTGTCCGTAATAAGCGTTCGCGCCGTGCTTCCTGTAGTAGTGCTTATCCTGCAGTTCCTGCGGCGCCGGCTGGATACGGGGATTGATCGTCTCCGCCCTGTATGCCATCTTCGCCACTTCTTCCAGAACGACAGCGTTATGCACCGCATCATGGGCATTTTTGCCCCAGGTAAAAGGACCGTGGTTCTTGCACAGCACTGCCGGAACCGCCATGACATCCTTACCCATCTTCTGAAATTCGCTTACGATCAAAAGTCCCGTATTCTGCTCATAAGCCTCTGCGATTTCCTCTTCCGTCAGACAGCGCAGGCAGGGTACTTCGCCATAAATATAATCCGCATGGGTCGTCCCGTAACAGGGAATATCCCGTCCCGCCTGCGCCCAGCTCGTCGCATAGGAAGAATGCGTATGCACGATGCCGCCGATCTGCGGATAAGCCTTATACAGTTCCAGATGCGTCGGTGTATCGGAGGAAGGATTATAACGTCCTTCCACCTTATTTCCCTTCAAATCCATCAGTACCATATCGTCCGGCGTCAATTTATCATAATCCACGCCGGATGGTTTGATTGCAAAAATGCCGGATTCCTCATCAATCTCACTGACATTTCCCCATGTAAAAGTAACAAGACCATACTTTGGCAGAAGCATATTCGCTTCGTATACGCGTTTCTTTAATTCTTCTAACATCGTCTCGGATTCCTTTCTTTTTCTGTATTCATAGCAGAATCTCTGCCGCAATCTGTTACAGATTCTCTACCGCTGCGCGCTCGATCGCAAGTCCATTCGCGTAACGCTCCATGAACTTGTCGAAGCCCTCTACGTCTTCTTTGTGCGGCGCTTCCTTCGTGCCTTCCTGTCCCGCAAATACTTTTTTCTCAAGGAATGCGGAAAGTGTTTCTCCATCCTCCTTATGCAGCATATAGGAAGCCAACAGTGCCATACCCCATGCGCCGCCTTCGCCTGCCGTCTCCATAACGCTGACGGAAGCATTGATCGCCGCCGCCATAATGCGCTGTCCGACGCCCTTGGTCTTGAACAGTCCACCGTGTCCGAACATCTCATCCACCTGTACGCCTTCTTCTTTCAAAAGAATATCCAACCCTGTTTTCAGCGCACCGAGCGCGGTAAAAAGATGCACTCTCATAAAGTTAGCAAGATTGAAGTTGTCGGATGGCGTGCGCACGAACAGCGGCCGTCCTTCTTCAAATCCCGTAATATGCTCACCGGAAAAATAGTTATAAGCAAGCAGTCCGCCGCAATCCGCATCGCCTTCCAGCGCCTTGCGGTACAGCGTGCCGAACAGTTCGTTCATATCCACCTTGATGCCCATGCTCTCGGCAAACTCTTTGAAAATGCCGACCCATGCGTTCAAATCCGATGTACAGTTGTTGCAGTGTACCATTGCGACAAGACTGCCGTCCGGCGTCGTCACAAGGTCAATGGCATCGTATACTTTCTGCAGTTCTTTCTCCAGAACGATCATCGCGAACACACTTGTTCCTGCGGACACGTTGCCCGTTCTTCTCGCTACGGAGTTCGTCGCCGCCATACCGGTTCCCGCATCGCCTTCCGGCGGACAGAGCGGAATGCCTGCCTGCAGTTTTCCGGTCGGATCTAACAGGGCCGCGCCCTCTGCCGTCAGGTTTCCGGCGGACTCGCCTGCTGTCAGCACCTTCGGCATGATTTCCTGCAGTTTCCAAGGGAATTTTTTATCGGCAACGAGTTCATCGAACTGTTCGATCATCTTCGCATTGAAACCGCCCGTTTCGATATCGATCGGGAACATACCGGAAGCTTCACCGACACCGAGAACGCGCGCACCGGTCAGTTTCCAGTGTACATAACCCGCCAGCGTTGTAAAAAAGCGGACTGAAGGAACATGCTCTTCCCCGTTGAGGACCGCCTGATAGAGATGGGCAATACTCCATCTCTGCGGAATATGATAGTTGAATACTTCCGTCAGTTTTTCGGATGCCTGTCCGGTAATGGTGTTACGCCATGTGCGGAAGGGTACGAGAAGCTCTCCCTCTTCATCGAACGCCATATAACCGTGCATCATCGCACTGAAACCAATCGCGCCGATTTTCTGCAATTCCGTATCGTACTGCTTTTTGACATCCTCTGCAAGACTCTTATAGCAGTCCTGCAGTCCGGTCCAGACATCATCCAGGCTATAGGTCCAGATGCCGTTCTCCAGCCTGTTCTCCCAGTCATGGGAACCGGATGCGACCGGCGTATTATCCTCGCCCACCAGAACCGCTTTAATTCTGGTAGAACCGAGTTCAATACCGAGCACGGTACGGCCTTCTTCAATCTGTTTCTTTACTTCTTCTGTTGTAAACCCCATTGTAACATCCTCCTTTTCATAAAACCAGTAATTCCCTGTTGAACTCAGAATGCAGTCATATTCCAGCGCAGTTCTTTCTTGAAATCACGAATATTGGTATTCTGATCGATGACAACACTTTCGATTCCCATCGCCGCTGCCCAGTCTTCCATCTGCTCCACCGTCAGGTCATAAGAGAATGCCGTATGATGCGCACCGCCTGCAAGAATCCATGCAGTCGCTCCGATTTCCATGTTCGGCTGCGGCGTCCAGAATGCCGTACCTACCGGAAGCTTCGGCATCGGCTTCTCCACTTTCTTACAATCCACCGCATTGATCAACAGCCGGAATCTCGTTCCGAGATCAACCAGCGAACAGGCAATTGCAGGACCGGTCTTGGATGTGAATACGAGGCGCGCGGGATCCTCTCTGTTACCCATCGAAAGCGGACATACTTTGATACCGATCTCGCCTTCCGCTACGGAAGGACATACTTCCAGCATATGCGCCTGCAAAATACCTTCTTTGCCGGGTACCAGATTGTAGGTATAATCTTCCATCATAGAAGTTCCCTTCGCGTCTTTGATATCCGCCGTCATCAGCTTCATCAGGCGAACCATCGCCGCTACTTTCCAGTCGCCCTCCGCACCGAAACCGTAACCTTTTTCCATCAGTCTCTGAATGGAAAGACCGGGTAACTGCTGTAAGCCGCCCAGCATACCAAAATGCGTAACGACCGCGTGATAAGCATTCTCTGTCAGGAATTTTTCGATACCAATTTCCTGTCTTGCCTGTACCGCGACATGTCTTCTGAACTCGTCTAAGTCTCTGCCCTCATCAATAATCTTATACTTGCTGTAGTATTCTTCTACAAGAGCATCCACATCCCCCTGTGCTACAGCATCGACATATTCTACCAGGTCGTTGACAGAGTAATGGTCGATTTCCCAGCCGAACTTAATCTGTGCTTCTACCTTATCGCCTTCCGTTACGGCCACGTTATTCATATTATCGCCGAAACGGCATACTCTGACATGGGATGACTCGATAACGCCGAGCGCTGTCCGCATCCAGCTTCCAAGCTGCTCCTGTACTCTTTCGGATGCCCAGTGCCCGACAATGATCTTCCGCTCGATTCCCATACGGCTCACGATATGTCCATATTCCCTGTCTCCATGTGCCGACTGATTTTCATTCATGAAGTCCATATCTATTGTATCATATGGAAGCTCTTCGTTAAACTGTGTATGCAGATGACAAAGCGGTTTTTTGAATTCTTTCAGGCCCAGTATCCACATCTTCGCCGGAGAAAAGGTGTGCATCCAGGTAATAACGCCCGCACAATCCCCGTCGTTATTCGCATCATTAAAAGTCTTTCTGATGGATGCCTGACTGATTAAAGTAGGCTTACACACTACTTCAAAAGGCAGCTTCCCGGAAGCATTCAGTCCATCTACGATTTTCGCCGAATGCTCCGCCACCTTTTTTAAGCATTCATCTCCGTACAGATCCTGTGAACCGGTACAGAACCAGAATTTATAATTTTTTGTCTGCATAGACTCCTCTCTTTCCGCCGCCTCTGCGGCACAAACATTATGATTGACTTCTCTGCCTATTTGGAAAAAGCTGCCAGTTCGGCAATCATTTATTACCGGCATGGCAGCCCGTTCTCCCTGTTATCTAAAAACTTTTCTTATTTTTTCTTCCGCGCCATAACGACACTCTGAACGATCAGGAACAGACACAGCATAGCCGCGATCGTAATTCCTGTCCACCAGGCATCATCAAGTCCTGCAGAAGAAACGATATTCTGAATCGTGCTGAGCGACAGAACGCCGACAAACGTACCGAAGATATTGCCGACACCACCCGTCAGCATCGTACCACCGATAATGGACGAGGCGATCGCATTCATCTCCGCGCCGGTCGCATGGGACGGCGAGCCGGAACCAACATGCAAAAAGTATACAAATCCTCCGATTCCCGCTAACAGTCCGCAAAGAAGATGCGCCAAAAATTTCGTTCTCTTTACATTGATACCCAGCATCATCGCACTCTGCGCATTACCGCCGACCGCATAGAACTGACGGCCGAGTTTGGTCCATTTGAGTACGAAGAAAAGAATCGCAACAACTACCAGCGCAACAATAACGCCAATCTCAATATAAGCGTTGACATAGTTTCCGAGTTTATTGACTGAACCCATGCCGGGTACAATAATACGAGTCCCTTTCAGCGCTACGAACGCTTCATTTTGTACATTGAACGGATCGGTATTGACAATTGTCGTCATACCGCGGGCAAAGAACATACCGGCCAATGTAACGATGAACGGCTGAATCTCCAGATAAGCGATCAGAAATCCCTGTACAAGGCCAAAAGCAAGCCCGATTGCAAGCGCGATCACAATCGCCATGAATACATTTCCGTTATGGAAGTCCAGATACACCGCACAGCACATACAGACAAGCGCGGTGACACCGCCTATGGAAATATCGATTCCCTTCGTGATCATAACAAGGCTCATGCCGCAGGACAAAATAATCAGCGCCGCCTGTGCATTCAATATATTGAAAAAGGTCTGCGGTTTCCGGAAGCCCGATCCCAGAAATATGACTGCACCGATATACATCAATAGAAATACAACGATCGTGATCGTAAGGAGCAGATTCGTATCGGTCATGTTTTTGAATTTATTTGCCAATCCGCCGGATGCGGATGTTTTATTTTTCGATGACATACTAAGCAACCTCCTTCGTCTGTAATTTCTTCATGGTCGCAGAGAACCATTCCCTTACTACCGGTGCACTGATAACGACCAGAACAATGACAACGACCGCCTTATACGCCGGAAGCGCTGTTGATTTCACATTAAATTTAAACAATGTCTGCGTCAGGAACTGAATGACATAAGCGCCAATAATAGACGCCGTCATGTTAAACTTACCGCCGCCGAGCGCATTTCCGCCGAGCGCAACCGCCAAAATGGCATCCATTTCAATATCCTTCGCAATGACCGAATAATTGATGGAAGAAACACGGCTTGTTTTGATCAGTCCGACGACTGCAACACACAGACCGAGGATTACGAACGAAAGCACTTTGATGACCTGCGGATTCAGTCCGTTCAATCTGGAAGAATTTTCATTAATACCTACCGCCTGTGTATACAATCTTAGGTTCGTAAACTTCAGAACAAGACCGATCACGATCATACAGATAATCGCGATAAAAAACGGTGTCGGAATCGGAATACCCGGTATAAAACCGCCAAAATATCCGAAAGAAGGATCGTTAACGATCGGCAGCTCATTGTTGTTGATCCATGCCGCAATAGAGCGGCCAGCCGTATAGAGAATCAGCGTTGCGACCATCGGCTGTATTTTAAAGTAAGCCACCAGCACACCGTTAAACGCGCCGAACAGCATCGCTACGACACAGCATACGAGAAAAGCAACGATGATCGGAGCCTGCAATGTTTCCGGGCGGGTATCCCGACCGCAGAGCACACGGAGCAATACGCTTCCCGCAATTGCTACGGCCGCACCGACACTGATATCCTGTCCGCCGGTAGCCGCAGTAACGAGCGTCATACCGATTGCCAGAATCGCAACTTCGGAACCGGAATCCAGAATCGTCACCAAAAAGCCTGACAGAACCGGATTTCCCAGATTATTATAGCCCAACGTGATCTTAAAGAAACTCGGGTCTGCAATCAGGTTAAATAAAGCAAGCAAAAGCAGCGCTGCCAACGGAATAAAAATCTGATTCCTGAATATTTTTGTGAAATGATTACTATTTGATTTTTTTAATTCCTTCGTCCCCATCTATCTGTCACCTCCGGCAATGGTATTCATAATCGTTGTCTGGTTCAGTTCGTCACCGGAAAGTTCGCCTACGACCTTGCGGTCTCTCATGACGATCAGCCTTGAACAGGTACGCAGCATCTCATCCATTTCGGAAGAAATAAAGGTAACGCTCATACCTTCCGATGCCAGTTTCAACACCAGTTTCTGGATATCCACCTTTGTTCCGACATCGATACCTCTCGTCGGTTCATCCAGAATCAGGTAATCCGGATGGGTCAACAGCCAGCGGGCCAGAATGACTTTCTGCTGATTACCGCCGGAAAGCGATTTGATCGGTGTATCCGCAGAAGCTGTTTTGATACTCAGAAGTTTAATATATTCGTCCGCAAATTTATTCGCTTCAGCCTTGGAGAAAGGTTTAAAGAACCCTTTCAGTACCTGCTGTGCAAGAATCAGATTGTCGCGTACGGACAGTTCTCCGACAATGCCGTCAATCTTACGGTCTTCCGGAAGATAGGCAATACCCTGCCGCATCGCATCGATCGGTTTGGATATCTTAATATCTTTGCCATCCTTTTTCACCTTGCCGCCAAGCACTCTGTCTGCACCGAAAATAGCACGGACACATTCGCTTCTGCCCGAACCGAGCAGACCGGTGAATCCGTTTACTTCTCCTTTGTCGATATGGAAATTGAACGGCTTGATGCCGGCATCGCTGTAAAGTTCTTCTGCCTCGAATACGGGAGCCGTATCCTTCTTTCTCTCGTATGCTTTCTGTTCGCCCTGAATATCCGCCATATCGTCAAGCTCTTTACCGAGCATCGCGGAAACGAGTTTTACGCGGGGCAGATCCTTGATTTCGTATTCCCCTACCAGCTTGCCGTCGCGCATGACCGTGATCCTGTCGCATATTTCGTATACCTGATCCAGGAAATGCGTAACGAAAATGATGCCGACGCCTCTTTTTTTCAGGTCACGCATCAACTTGAACAGCTTTGCAACTTCCTGCTCATCCAGAGATGAGGTCGGCTCATCGAGAATCAATACCTTACATTCCATATCTACCGCACGGGCAATCGCGATCATCTGCTGAACCGCGATAGAACAGCTCTCGAGCTGCTGCGTCGCCGTCGCCGGTATCTCCAGTGACTGTAAGATTTTCTCCGTATCTTCATTCATCTTTTTCCAGTTCTGATAAACGCTCTGCGTTCTTCCTATGTACATATTCTCTGCGACCGAAAGATTCGGGCACAGCGTAATTTCCTGATAAACGGTACTGATGCCGACTTTCTGTGCATCCTGCGGCGAGCGGATCGATGCCGGCTTTCCTTCTAACGAAATCGTTCCCTCATCCTTTACATAACCTGACACACCGGTCAGGACTTTGATCAAAGTTGATTTTCCGGCGCCGTTCTCGCCCATCAGTGCATGCACCTCTCCGGCACGCAGCGTAAAGTCAACCCCCTGTAATGCGCGTACGCCTGGAAAGCTCTTATGTATATTCCTCATTTCCAATAAAGCGCTTTCTTTCCCCACTAAAGTCCACCTCCTGCAATTCATATGTTTCAAAAACAACGGACAGCACGCTTGGCGGGCTATCCTTATGTTAATAAGGCGCGGTGCAGGCCGTAATTCCACGCTGCGCCGCGCCTATCATCGCTATTATTATAAGCTATTTTCGCTTAAATGACAACTTAGATACCATAATTCGCAACATCATCTGCTGTGATCGTTGTAGCATCAAAGCCCTTCTCATCCATGATGATCGTCTTTTCGGTAAGTGTTTCGCCATTCTCTATTTTCTTGATGATATCGCTGATATAAGAGGACTGGAACGGATTACACTGTCCGTCATAATTCCAGTTACCGTCAAGCAGTTCCTGAAGTGCCCACTGATTGCAGTCAAATCCCATAATGATTACGTCGCCGTCAACACCGTGAGAGATGTTCGCACTGTCGAGCGCAGCTACTGCACCTCTTGCCATATCATCGTTCTCTGCATAGATTACGTTGAAAGATGTACCGGAATCGATCACAGACTGAACGATCTGCTGTGCTGTCTCTGCATTCCAGTCTGCAGTCTGCTGTGTAACGATGTTCCATCCTTCGGATGCTGCTGTGTCAGTGAGTGCGCCGGAACGGCCTACCTGTGCTGCAGAGCCCATAACACCCTGAAGATGAATGATGTTGTACTCGCTGAGTCCCTGGCTCTTTAACCATTCAACTGCCGTCTGGCCTTCCTTATCCATATCGGAAACGATAGAACCTTCATAAAGGCTCTCGTCCGCATCGATTACACGGTCGAACAGGATAACTCTAACGCCCGCATCCTGTGCATCCTGTAAGGTGGAATCCCATCCAGCTGTACCAGCTGCAGAGAGGAGAAGATAATCAACACCGTCCTGGATGAACTTCTGTGCTGCTGCAATCTGCTCGTCGTTCTCATTGCTGTAAGCGAAAGATGCGTCATAACCATTCTCTTCTGTAAAAGTTGCTTTCAAATCTTTATCATTTGCTGTACGATATCCGGACTCGTTCGGGTCATTGTTGATGATGCCGACTTTAATCAGCTCGCCAGAGCTTGCGGATGTATCAGCTGCTGCATCATTGGATGCCGTGTCTGCTGCTGTATCTGTTGTTGCAGCCGTATCATTTGTTGCTGCTGTGTCTGTTGTTGCCGGTGTACTGCCGCTGTTTCCACATCCAGTAACAACTGCAGCTACCATTGCAAGGCTAAGTACCATGCTCACTACTTTCTTTTTCATATTCATATCCTCCTTCTGTTTTGCGTGAGAACTGGTCTGTCAAAAACAGGTCCAACTCGTTCTCGCTGACTAAACTTTAACAGAAACAGGAACCCATTTCAAGCTTTTTTCGTTGTATTAACGAATTTGAACGCTTTCGATAATACAAATTTTGTCGAAAAAAGCATAAATCCAATACAAATTTTTGAAATTTACATAATTTTATGATTCTCTGTCCATTTTAGTACATTTTTTTCTTTTTTATCGAATTTACGAGCAAAAACAAACAGTTTTACATAGTCAATTCTTCTACAGAATGATGAAAAAGGGATTTTTTTATTCTGATATGACACGGTCATCATATATTTTTTGTCCCGGAA
>CAMWXB010000016.1 GCA_947178125.1 uncultured Lachnospiraceae bacterium
AATCACCTACGCCTTTCTGCACATTCTCATATTTTTGTGCAATCTCCTTAATCACGTCACTGGAAAGCTCTATGATTGCGCGTTTATCAAACACCCCAATCACTCCCTGCTGTTCCAGTTCATCAAGCCTTTCTAAAATTATCTTATACTCTGCCTTCAATTCCGCCAGTTTCTGTTCATTACTATTATACTCTGGAAAGCCTTTCTCATGTGAAAAAATATAAAATGGAATCAGCATCAGCAGACCTTTTTTCAAAAATATCATCTAGTGAATATGTCTGCACTTTCATAATCGGCACGTCATACCGAACCGTTCCGCCCGGTGTGACAATCACATATTTCATTTTGTCCGGTGTTTTTTTGTAAGTCCAAAGGTACAAAACCGCCGTATTTGGAAACGTCACAGTCAGTGTTTCTTCTGTGACCTCGCCCTCATCAAGTGTTACTAACACCACTAAATTATTTGTTGCATTTTGGGATTTTTTTAGCACCCAATCGTACCTCTTATTCAATGATTTTCCTTTTAAAAACCTAATCAGCAATCACCTAAAAGATGCTTTTTCCGCTCAATCATTTCCCCAATTCTCTCGATATACTGGGAAACATCCTTCACCGTATCGCACCGCTCAATCCGCCCGTCGCCATAGACCCTCTTCGTGACCGTTCCCGCGCCAAGCGCCACGATGGTCTGTTTTTCCTCCATAATCAAAATATTATAAATCCCATACTTCCCTTCCTTCGCATATCCGACATTCTCAAAATTGCCGGACATGTTTTTCTGCCGGTAAAGATAATAGGGTGCCATTCCCATGCCGCGCGCGCCCATTTCCGCAATCCGCATCGTCTCTTCCGTATTGCACAGCGTCGAAAGCCCATTTTCGGTTATCCATTCCGCCAGCCTGGACGCCCGCTTAACGGCAAGGGAATGCACCGTCAGGCTGTCCGGCTCCATCGCCCGAATCGCTTCGATAGTATTCCTGACATCTTCTTCCGTCTCTCCGGGCAGTCCCAGGATGATATCCATATTGATATTGTCAAAGCCGATGTCCCTTGCCATATAAAAAGCATTCTCCACCTGTTCCACCGTATGCTGACGGCCGATAAACCGCAGTGTCTCCTGTTTCATCGTCTGCGGATTGACGGAAATCCTGCTCACGCCATGGCGGTAAAGCACACGCAGTTTTTCTTCCGTAATACTGTCGGCCCGTCCCGCTTCCACCGTAAATTCCTGTATGGTCGTAAAATCAAAAGAAGCCTTCAGCTTCGCAAGCAGCCTGTCCAGTTCTTCCGCTGACAAGGAAGTCGGCGTACCGCCGCCGATATAGATCGTATCCAGAATCTGATGCCGGTAAGCTTCCGCGATATAGTCGATTTCCTTCTCCAATGCACTCAGATAATCTGCAACCCGCGCTTTCCATGCGCTGATAGGAAAAGAAGTAAAAGAACAGTACAGACAGGTCGTCGGGCAAAAAGGAATCCCGATATACAGGCTGTAACCGTTTTCATAATGAAGCGGCTGCAAAATTCGGCATTCCCGCTCTGCTATTTTCAGGCTGAGAGCCGCCTTTTCCCTGCTGACAAGATGCTGCGTCTCCAAAAAAGAAAGAATTTCATCTTCACTTTTCCCTTCTTCCAGCATCGCCATCGGAATCTTGGTCGGCCGGATTCCCGTCAGATTGCCCCAGGGAAGCGAGCATCCTGTTTCTTTCTGTAGAGAGGTATAGAGAAAATGTTTAAATCTATTTTTATAATCGGCCTGTTCTTCCGGTCTGACATGCCATATGTACTCATGTTCCCGCTCCGCTTTCTGTTCTTCCGGTTCCGTCTCCTGTTCTGCCACATCCACTGGTTCCATCTTCCGCTCTTCCACATTCACCGGTTCCGTCTTCCGTTCTTCCGCTTTCACAGATTCCGTCTTCCGTTCTTCCGTTCCTTTTCCCTGCCCGGTTTGGAAGACCACTTTCTCGTCCTCGAACACGAGGTTCATCTGCACCGGCCGCTCTAACAGCGTTCTGTCCTTAATAACAGAGTCCGGCGTCAACACTCTGACTTCCTCTTCCGGGTAAAAGGCTTTGACCAGGGAATGAATGTCATATTCATATTGTGCTTTGTTGGATTTTATGATCAGCATCGTTTTTTCCTCATCCGAGAAATGTGAGCATATTCAGGCCCTTTTCTGCTGTTTTCTTAAAAAATTGTTTCAGTGCATCAAAATTTTCCCAGACATATTCAAAAAAGGTTTCCTCATCTTCATCGCTCATAACGGGATATATTTCGTTTTTTGTCATATCCTTTATATCGAATCTTGCCCGGAACTTCTCCATATCCCATTCCTCCATGGCGGTTGACAGCCGGGATACGATTTCTTTGGGAATCAGTCTTGCGGGACCATACCCCATATCCTCATCATTGACAGGCTCACCGCCTAAGATAAGCTGTGCAAGTATATTGTCTTCGGGAACCTCCCATACTTCTCCGGTCAATACATAGTGGATAGCATGCCATGCCTTATCGATAGAGACTAATTCATCCTGATGCTCCTCGCCAAACATCAGTTCTCCAGCACTGCCCGCTTTCATACTTTGCACCATATCATCATCCGCCGGAAAATAATATCCGATCATACTCATATTGATTTACCTCTTTCCTTTTATTTTCTAAACCTATCATACCATCTCATTTCCATCTCTTCAATTACTTTCGACACATGGAAAAAGGCTACGGTCCTTGTCACCATAGCCTTACTCTTTTACTGAATTTCTTTCACTAAATCTTATTAAACGGCTCCTTATAGCAGGCCACGCTCCCCAACGCTTCCTCAATCCGAAGCAATTGGTTATACTTGGCAATACGGTCGCTCCGGCAGGGCGCGCCGGTCTTGATCTGTCCTGCATTGACCGCCACAGCCAAATCCGCAATAAAAGTATCCTCCGTTTCACCGGAGCGGTGGGAAATGACCGTCTTATATCCGTTCTTATGAGCCATTTCAATTGCTTCCATCGCCTCGCTGACGGTTCCGATCTGATTAACCTTAACAAGAATTGCGTTCGCCACCTGCAATTTGATACCGGCATCCAGACGCTTCGTGTTTGTGACAAAAAGATCGTCGCCCACAAGCTGAATCTTTTCCCCAAGAGCCTTCGTCAAAAGCTGCCATCCGTCCCAGTCATCCTCAAACAGGCCGTCTTCAATCGAAATAATCGGAAAACGCTCAACCAGTTTTTCATAATAAGCGACCATCTCGGAAGCGCTTCTTCTGACCTCGTTATTCCGCATCTGAGATTCACCCGGAAAATAATAGGTATTGGTCGTTTCATCGTAAAGCTCACTCGCCGCCGCGTCCATCGCGATCTTAATATCCTGACCCGGCGTATAGCCGGCCGCTTTGATAGATTCCACGATCAACTCCAGGACTTCTTCGGCATCCGCCAAAGACGGCGCAAAACCACCCTCATCACCGACACCGGTGGAAAGACCTCTCTGGTTGCAAATCTGCTTTAAGTTATGATAGATTTCTGCGCAGATACGCAGGCCGTCGGCAAAACTTTCCGCCTGCACCGGCATGATCATAAATTCCTGAAAATCCACCGTATTGTCCGCGTGCTTGCCGCCGTTTAAAATATTCATCATCGGAACCGGAAGCAGTCTCGTATGAGCGCCTCCCAGATAACGGTACAACGGTATTTTCAGCGCCAGTGAACTCGCCTTTGCACAGGCCATCGAAACGCCGAGCATCGCATTGGCTCCCAGATTTCCTTTATTCTCCGTTCCGTCCTGATCGATCAGAATCCGGTCGATAAGTCCCTGGTCGAGCGCATTCATTCCAAGAAGCGCCTCTCTTATCTTCGTATTGACATTGTTGACCGCTTTGGTCGTTCCAAGTCCAAAATATCTTGTCTCACCGTCCCGCAGTTCCACCGCCTCAAATCTTCCCGTGCTGGCGCCGCTCGGCACGGCCGCCCTTCCTGTTATCCGCTCTCCTTCCGGCTCTATTTCTACCGTCACTTCCGCTTCCACCGTCGGGTTTCCGCGGGAATCGAGAATTTCTCTCGCATGAACTTCCACAATACGCAACATCTGTGTCATAAAAAAACCTCCTTTGAACATACTTTTTTCCAGTATGCCCAAAGAAGGTTCCTGCTATTCCGTACGAATTGCAGCTAAAGGACTTAACCGCATCGCCCGCAGCGCCGGGAAAAATCCTGCCACCATGCCGACCATGACCGCAAAAGCCAATGACAGCAGCGCAAGCCAGATTGGAATATAAGAAATGGATGCGGATTCAGGCATCATTATCACTCCATTCGAGCCTGCCGCAAGCTTATTGATGACCGCCGAAAGCGTATAGCTTAACGCGAGTCCGATCACGCCGCCGATAAAACCGATAAAGCCGGCTTCCAGCAAAAAGAGGGAGCGGATATTGCGGAGATCACACCCGAGCACTTTCATGACACCGATTTCTTTTGTCCGCTCATAGATGGACATCATCATCGTATTGGTAATACCGATTGCCGCTACGAACAGAGATACCGCACCGATGCCGCCAAGCACGGCCTGCACATAGCCCATCGTTTTCTGTTCGGATTCTATCCATTCCGCATTGCTGCCTGCCTCATAACCCATCTCGGTAATCTGCGTCTGGATATCCGTAACATTACTCATCTCATCCACACTGACCACCAACTGGTTATAAAAAATTTCTTTATATGGTTTTCCCGTTTTCGTCGAAGGCTGTCCGGGAATCACTTTATTTTTAAAGATTCTCTTTAATTCCGGAATCAATTTGTCAATATCGCAGAAGGTATACCAGCTGTACATGGCATATTCTCCTTCCGGCGGCGTTTCCTGAACACCACAGGCCCCGATCAGATATTTTTTCGGCGGTTTGACCGGCTGACCTTCCCCTTGTGTTGACTGGGACTGCCAGTAAGCTTCCATATCAAAAATAATAAAAATAGGGTCGTTCATCATATCGATATCCGGCAGCACACCCGTCTGCCAGTAGCCCGCACCCGTCTTGGAATTGGAAAAATCCTGTATGACCTGACAGCCGTAGAAAAATTTCAACTCATCATCCGTCTTGGATGGCAGACTGCCTTCTCCCACCTTAATGCCAAGATTTTCAATCGCCTCGGTCGGCATCGCCCGCAGCATCAGATAGTTCTCATAACCGCCGTACCTCGCCATCGCCGACAACTGAAGCATCGGATATACCACTTCCACATGCTCCATGTTCTCAATCACGCTGATCAGCTCATCATCCAGCCGCTTGATGTCCTTGTCGTTTCCATCATAAGAATAAGGCTCATACACCGTAATCTCCGTCAGGCTCCCATAGGACTCGTACTGTTCCATCAACGAACGGCTGAGTCCAAGTCCGAGGGATATCATGACAACGATAGATGCAACACCGATAACAACACCGAGCACCGTCAGAATCGTCCTGACCTTTCTCTTCCAGAGGTTACTGCTGCTCATACGCAGTAAATCAAGGAATTTCATATTCACACCCATCTGCGCGCTGCTGCACGCATCCCAATCAATCGTTGAATACGCATTTTTATTCAACTTTCAAACCATGTCTTTTTCTCTGTCTGCGGCTGGCCGGCCGCAGACAACGCACTTAGTTCCTGTTCTCATCTATCACATATAAACATTCTTGTCCTGATCGATCGATGCCAGATCATCCGCCAGCAGGTTCGCCTCTTTCTTCTTTTTCCGCAGACGTATGAAAGCGAAAATTCCGCCCCCGGCAGCAACAAGAAGCGCAATGACAACAATCGTAATGATCCGTCCCTTATTGGAGCCTTCTTCCATCTCTCCTTCTCCCATATCTACCATCATATCATCCGGAATATATTCGTCAAAAAACTCTTCCGACACATACAACGTGATCGTCCTCGTTTCCGTGGTCACATTGCCCGCATTGTCTTCATAGGAAATATCCACGTTGACCGTACCGTCATCCATCGTCGCCGCAGCGCCTGTCACCATGACATCTACGTTTCCGGTCGCACCGGAGTTCAGGTTTCCGACAAATGCGGTCGTCTCCTCAATGGAATCCGCGTGCATCTTCACCTGCACGTTATAAAGCGTCGTTTTACCCGTATTATAAATGCTGAACATGACGTTGGACTGCGAACCCACCGTAATATCCGTCGGCACGACTTCCGGCGTACTGATGTCAAAACGGCTTTCCTGATTGATCGGAATGGATACGCTCGCCGTATCGGTCAGGTCGAACATCGAACCCGCATCATATTTCATATTCACATCGAGCACATAGGGTTTCTGCGCCAGATCCGCCTTTGCCGTCATTTCGATTTCAATGACCGCATCCGTATTCGGCGAAATCTTGTCCATATAAATCGAACTGGAACCCGAGGTCGGTAAAAAGGCCACATAAGTATTGGTCTTATCCTCACCTTCCACTGCCGCCTGCAGATCGAACAGCAGATTGGTAACAGCCAGCTCTTTGGAAGTATTTTTCACATGAATGTTCAATGTGAAAGTATCACCTGCAAAAACCTGCGAAGGATTTGTTTCGAAGCCCGTTACGATAATCCTCGGCTTTGCGCCGCTGCTCTCTTCTCCGCTGCCGCCTATCGTGCCGCTTCCCGGACGGCCGACCGTCCTCACATAAACCGTCACTTCCGCCGGCTCTTCACAACGGATGCCGGATTTGGTATACCACACCCGGAATTTCAGCGGATAGTATCCGCTCATCACATCTTCTCTCGCCGTAAAGTGGAAGGTGAACTCCCTGCGGTTCTGCATTGCCGCTTCATAAGTTCTATTTCCCGGAATATAAGGCTCTGTCTGCAGGTAGCCTGTCTTATCCGGCACAAAAGGCCACTCCGTCACGATAGTCGAAGTCGCCGGCTCAATAATCAGATCGTTCAGTTCCTCCGTACCGAAATTGATGATCGGAAGCACGATGGAAACCGACTGTCCATAGCTGACGGTCGGCGTTGACCAGTTATCGCCCACTTGAAGGAACTCACTCGTCGTAACCGTTACATTGGCAACAGCTGCTGCTTCCAGGCTTCCCTTCGTCGATGCGACATAGGCTGCCAGTTCGGATACCGTCATTTCCGTATTGGCAATATAATAAACCGCGCTGTCAAATACTTTATGCAGATTTTCCATCATTTTTTCATCCAGACGGTACCGTACTTCAAGGCTCTGCATATAATACAGCAGGTCCGCATCCGCATCCCCTCTGTCGTCGTCGTTGATGATGCGGTCGGGGTTATCGACTTTGATGTTGGAATCGTTACTGGAATTATTGCCGGAATTATCGTTCTGGCTGTTGATATATGCGTAAGCTACGTTCTCCATCGCAGACTTCGTTGTCACGACATACTCATTCAGCATAGCTTCCGTTCTTTCCATATTGTTCTCAATATCAGCTGCTGCCGCATTATAAACAGTTTCCAGCCTTGCCATTCCGTCATCATTCAGAGAATACAGCTTTTTCAAATCCTGCATATAGCTTAGAAGGCTCTGTTTTGCAACATTTTTTTGTTCAGCAGTAGCTGGAACAGGCTGCTGAGGTTCAGCAGGCTGCGGACTTGTCGGCAGGTCTTCTGCCTGTGCCTCTGATGTATCTGCATTCGAATCAACTTCCGTCGCACTCACATAAAATCCCGTCGGCTCCGCCAAAAAGCACATCGCCGCCAGCCCCAGACTGAGCATTCCTCTTTTCCACATTTGTCTCTTACGCATTCTCACTCTCTTCCTTCCCTCGATTATCATCTATCTGTACAATCTTTCCGTCTTTGATATGCAGAATCACATCAGCGAACCCTGCCAGATAATTATCATGCGTTACCATGACAAGCGTCTGATTCTTCTCCCGGACGATTTTCTTCATCAGATTCATGACCTCCACCGAAGTATTGGAGTCCAGATTTCCGGTGGGCTCGTCCGCAAAAATGATTTCCGGCTCCACTACCAGCGCACGCGCCACGCCGACACGCTGCTGCTGACCGCCGGACATCTGATTCGGCTTATGTTTCTTGTGCTTCGTCAGCCCGACCAGATCCAGCATTTCTTCCGCCTTCTTATTCCGGGATTTCTTGTCCATTCCCTGAAACGTAAGGGGCAGTGCCACGTTCTCTATGGCATTCATCGTTCCGAGCAGATTAAAGGACTGGAAAATAAAACCGATATGCTCCCGCCTGAATGCGACAAGCTGATTCTCCGTCTTCTTTTCCATATGCTCTCCGGCAATAACGATTTCTCCCTTTGTCGGCTTCTCCAGACCCGCCATCATATTCAGAAGTGTCGATTTGCCGGAACCGGATGTCCCTACGATAGAACAGAAATCGCCTCTGTTTATCGTAAAATCCACACCGTTGAGAGCCCTTACCCTCGTCTCCCCGACCCGGTAAATTTTATATAAATCTTTTACAGTGATCACGGGTTGCGCCTGTTTCATATGCCATTCCTTTCCATCCCCTTTATCCATTATCTCCCGACCGGGTGAATGCCGATTTGCGGCATCTCCGGCCGATATGAAAAATGCCGTATTTCAGGCATTCTCCCGGGTGAAAAAAATTTACTTCGCAAATCATAAAAGTTCTTTGCGAAACGCCATGCCTGAATAACAGGCTTTTGGCGTATGAGCATTAGAACTCCATTTCACCTTATTATATAACATCTCTATAGAAAGTGGTACTGTTTTTTCTGTCTCAATTCTTAATATTTCTTAACAATTTTTCTTCCCTTCATCTTTTACTTTACCTTGTGCTTTATACCTCAAAATATACCTGATCATCCTTGGGAAAGAAAGGAAACACAAAACTGCCTGTTTTTGAAAAAACATTTTTCAAAAAGGAGGCAGTTTCACTTTATTTTATTTCATATATATAATCTTTTCTGCACTAATAACCGTGCCTTTCCCACAACCTGCGATATTTGCGCCGGCGCTTAAAGCGTCTTGGCGCCAATATTCGCAAGACAAATTAATTCGCCTATGAAAAATCTCTGATTTTTCACTCTATCCTCCATGATTCCGCTTCGCGGAATCTCAAATCCCATGACAAACAAGTTTGTCAGGGAGAATGCCGCTTTTTAGGCATTCTCCAGCGTGAGAAAGACTTGCTTCGCAAGTCGTAGAACTTCTTAGCGGAACAGCCTTTGCGGTGAGCTCTAGAAGTTCTTCTCACGCTACTCTTCCTCACCAAATGCAGTCCTTTCCACAACGAACTCCGGCACCTGGCCTTTTAAGAATCTATAATTAAAATATCCTCTTTTATACGGCCAATCCGTGTCCATTTTAAAAGTAATGACAATGCTGTACTCATTGTCAAGCAAACCGGCTTCGCTCCAATACAGGCTCGATATCGCGCCATCCGGATAGACATTCTCTACGATTTGGGCGATTTCTTCCGGATCCGTGAATTCTTTTGTGACAGCATGCTGAACTTCACTTGCCTCAGCCGCCCTGCTGTCATAAACGCCGCCCTCATAGAAATATGCCTCCTGATCCTGATAATGCCAGTTCGTGATCTCCAGACTTAAAATATCCTCCGCCCGCAGCTCTACCGGATAATAAGCCTCATATTCATCAAGAACCGTCAGTGTATTCAGAAAGCTGTCGTAGACCGGCACACTCATGCTGATATAACCGTCTTCAAGTTCCCACAACAGTTTTCCGCATGGCCTGTTATTGTGCGCAAGTGTAAAATCAAACTGCTCCATATCCTTTAACCACATTTCGCGGAGTCTGCCGGACTCGAAAGAGGGAAGCTGTGTCTGTACCGCTCCATTCGTATAAGTGACCTGCCACTCTCTTTCCATTTCAGTAAAGGCAGTTTCAACATATTCATTGGCAAAGAGATAAACGCCATCCCGGTATTCCTGTGTCCCGATAATCCGGTTGAGCAGTTCTTCGTTTGAGGCATCAGCGAAATCAATCCAGAAAATCCGTTCCACTTCTTTTCCCGATTTCAGGCGGTACAGCACGTTGACGCTCCTGCCGTCCTTCATATCTTCCACATTTGTCTCCTGGCTTTTGCGCGCCAGTTCACAGACCGCATCCGTATCCGTCAAAAACATGTTTTCCTGCATATACTGACTGTCGCTGACATATTGGATAGATTCATCCTCATCGCACCATTTCCAGTAATTCTGATAAGGTCCGATATCCAGAACATAGCTTTCAATTTTTTCCGCTTCCGGTACATAAGAATCATAGCCGAACAGGTCGAACTGGAAGATGCAGAAAATAAACGCCGCGGCAACCGCTGCAATCCCCGTCGAAACGAGATGTCTGAATGCCCCGCGGATATCCGTTTCATAGATCACTTCCATCACAATACCGCAGAATGCCGCACCGCCGATCATGCCAAGCGCCGTGAGCACGACATTGTAATACGTCGCATCATAAACAATCCATCCTGCGATAAGCCCTGCGACAACAGAAACGATTATCTTAACGACAGATTTTAGCCCGGAGAAAGCCATCGCCTTTCCTGCCGCTTCTGCTGGTCTTTTCCGGTAGGCAAGATAGGCCAATGCCCCAAACAACAGCGCCAGCGCGAACCATTTTCCGTAAATCGGCAGTATCATTTTTACAATATCCGATAGCAAAGCCGTTACTTTTAAAAGATATATCTTACTGTCATACTCTACGATAACGGAACCCGCAGACGATGATCCTTTGAAGAAAGCGGATGCCGTATCAAAAAAATTAGACCGGAGTACCAGAAGCATCTGCTGTGCCACATAAGTGATGCCGAGCAGGATAACACTCGCAAAACCGGTAATGACCACATTGCCGGTCAGCATCACCGCTAATATACCTGTATGATACACAACGAGAAAATACAGAAGGTTCAACACCGCTGCCAGCCCGCACTCAGCCATGCCCCTTCCTGTCAAACTGCCTTGCGTCGCTGCCATCAGCGCCGCTATCAAAATGCTGAAAAGGGTCGGTATCACATACATCAGGAGTCCGTTCACATAAATGACCGCGAAACGTCTTTTGGCCGGAACCGGAACGCTGTGATACATATCCACTTTTTTCCTGTCATACAGGTAAGAAAAACCCTGTACCGCAATCAGAATGCCAAGTGCGGCGATCGGCAGCATACAGAACGGCTTAAAACCGAGCGCATCCGTCGCCGCCTCCTGCAAAGCAATTTTATAATGTTCCGGCAATTTATAGCTGCCCTCCGCATTCCGGAAATTGATCCTGCTCAGATAGACCATCAGGACACCCGGATAGAGCACGAGCTGTCCCAGAAAACTGATGACCCACACCCATATTCTGCGTTTATTATTTTCTTTGATGCTAACTAAGAATGAGCTTTTTGATGTCATAACCCACTACCTCCGTTTCGCTGATAAATATCTCTTCCAAAGATAAGGGAAGCACTTCAAAGAATACCGTATCGACCGTTGCAAAGCGTGCCATGATCTCTTCTTTTGTACTTCGTATCGTAATGGTGCACAGAGAACCTCTCTGTTCTTTTTTCAGAATATCCAGCCCGTTAAGCGCTTTTCCTTCCTCTTCCGCAGACGGGAACACACACTGTACTTTCTGGATATTGCATTTCATATCCTCCAAGTCTTTCGAAAGCAGAACGCCGCCTCTATGTAACAGCCCTACATGGTCGCAGATATCTTCGAGTTCTCTCAGATTATGGGATGCGATGATCGGTGTCAGGCCCCTTTCTTCCATTTCTTTTGCCAGAATGCTCTTGATTCCCTGCCGCATGACCGGGTCGAGCCCGTCGAATGTCTCGTCGCACAGCAGATATTTCGTATGGGAACAAATGCCGAGCAAAAGCGCGAGCTGTTTCTTCATACCCTTGGAAAAAGTGCCGATTTTTCTGCGTTTATCCAGATTAAAATTCTTCAAATACTCGTAATACTCTTCTTTATTGAAATTTTCATAAATGCTGCTGAAATAATGTTCCATCGTTTCCACATTGGCCCCTGTAAAAAAATAGGGTTCGTCCGCAATAAAAAACATCAACTTCTTGGTTTCCGCATTGTCATAGACCGGCATATTATCAATTGCAATGGTTCCTTCATCCGGTTTCAGGACTCCCGTTATCATACGAAGCACGGTACTTTTCCCCGCACCGTTCGTACCAATCAGACCAAAGACCGTATTTTCCTTAATGACAACGCTGACCGCATCCACTGCTTTGATATTGTCAAATGTCTTGGTCACATTATATATCTCAATCATATAAATCTCCTCTCCATCCTCATTTTCCAATCCGTCAGTCCGTTCCCGCAAACGCTGTCTGCCCGATGACGGATATGACTTCCTCTCTGGTCACGCCATATTCCAGCGCTTCTTTTACCAGTTTCAGAATTTCATCCAGACAGCTCTTACGCTTCTCTTCCAGAAGCTTCTCCGTGCCTGCGATAAAATTGCCTCTTCCCTTCACCGTATAGATAAAACCTTCCCGCTCCAGCTGTGCATAGGCTTTCTGAATCGTATTCGGATTAATGGATAATTCCATTGCCAGACTCCTTACCGACGGCATCTGTTCGTCAGCCTGCATGGCGCCCTTCAAGATCAGTACCTTGAATTTCTCGGCTACCTGCTCGTAAATCGGCCTGGTATCTTTATAATCTATAATGATCATAGGTCCTCCTTTCTTCTAAGTGTACTAGCATAATTGGTGTACTAGTAATGTTAGTACACTTAATATATAACAAAACCCTGCTGTTGTCAACAGGGTTTTTGTATTCCAGCCACCGGTCGGAGCGGCATATAGTGCCTGCGGAGGCCCTGGAAAACCGTCGGTACTTGGTGAAAAAGCCGCAATGCGGCTTTTGAACTTAGTACCGCTACGAGTTTTCGCGGAGCGAAAGCGTGCCTCCGCAGGCACTATATGCCGCTCCGACCGGTGGCTGGAATACTATATTTTATTATTCATCCTCATCTCATATTCTTCTTCCGGCATCGGCCTCGCAAAGTAATATCCCTGAATCGTATCGCAGCCGATGCTTGTCAGGAACTTATACTGTTCCTCCGTCTCAACGCCTTCCGCCGTAATCGCAATGCGCAGATCCTGTGCCATCCGCATTACACAACGGATGATCTGCTCGCCTCTTTCATCGTCATAGTCATCTACAAAACTCTTATCCAGCTTCATGACATCGATTGGAATAGACTTTAACATCATCAGAGAAGAATATCCGGTTCCGAAATCATCCATCAGAATCATAAAACCGAGGTTGTGCAGTTCTTCCATGATCTGCAGAAATTCATCTTTTTTCTCGAACATGGCGCTCTCCGTAATTTCAAGCTGTATATATTCAATCGGTACACCCGACGCATCCAGGATTGCTTTATACTCTCTGATAAATTCCGGGTTGTCCAAATGCCTTCTGGACAGATTCACAGATATCGGCACGACTTCCAGTCCCTGATCCAGCCAGCGTTTCTGGGCCTGGCAGACTTCTCTGAATACATATTCATCGAGTTTACAGACAAAACCGCTTTCCTCCGCTAACGGGACAAAAAGTCCCGGAGATACCATCTGCCCGTCAGACCTGCGCCATCGCACCAATGCTTCCGCTCCCGCCAGCTTTTTCGTTCTGGAATCATATTTAGGCTGATAATAAACAACAAATTCATGATTCTGATAGGCATACTCTATCTGGTCGGAAAGCTGTTTTTTCTGAAGTTCTTTTTCCTTTATCTCATTTGTATAGACTTTATACACGCCGCTTTTAGCCTGTTTTGCCATATTGTGCGCAAGCGACGCACAGTCCAGTATTTCTTCGATATCATCATCGCCCGTTATTATATAATAAACGCCAAAGACAGGATGCAGAATATACTCCATTGTCTGGGACAGGCGAAGCTCCTGTATCTCCTCCGCTATCTTGAGGATCCGCTGCTTCACCTCTTTTTCTTCCTCATAACACAACAGCATCAGGAAGCGGTCCGCCATGCTCCTTCCCACGCATTCCCCTTCCATGCAGTTATCCTGAAGCGTCTTACTAAGATGCCGCAAGACCCGGTTGCCTTCTTCAAAGCCAAACAGTTCATTTACCAGCTTAAAATCATCGAGATCCATTACGACGACCGCCAGTTTCTTATAATGAATCTGTAAACGCCGTTCCACTTCTTTTTTAAATTTAGCAAGCGTATTTCCGCCGGTCAGTTCATCAACATAAAGAAGATCCTGCATCTTCTGTTTCTTTCTGCGTTCCTCACGCAGAATCGCAATCGCAATGATCGCACATACAATGGCCAATATGCCGCAGACAAAATAAGTTCTGTGGATAATATAATTCGATGTATTCTCCATAAAATCCACAGGCACAACATCGATCAGGAACCAGTCATTGATGCCGAGCGGCGTAACATACATATACTTACCGACTTTATTATAGAAAATAACATACCCCGGCTCGCCGCTGGCCAACAGCCTCTGAAGTTCCGTAACGACCTGATAGTTCCGTCCGTCCGCATTTTGCATGGAGGTAAAAATATTCGCCATGTTCTGGAAACTTGTCGGATGAGTGGAATCCACGACCTTATCCCCGTCACGTTCTATGATATAAGTATAACCTTCTCCTTCAAAAGAAGATACCGCCAGCATTTCCCGCAGACTTTCTACCTGATAAGTCGCATAAAGAATGCCGATGATCGAATCACCGCTTTTTACCGGCGCGCTGAATACAATGACTTCCTCGCCGCCTATCGCATCGATGATCGGATTTGACACATAATTCCTTCCCTCCATGGAATTGATAAAATATTCTCTATCCGAAATATCCACGACATCGCCATCCGTCGTATGCGCGAGGCCGTCCTCACGGCAAAAACCCATTCTGCTGAAAGAATACCTTTCTTCGATTCCTCTCAATATATCTAATATCTCTTCTTCCCCTGTCTCTCCCATCGAAGCGACACGCTCTGAAATTTCAACAAGAGCGGACAGATCGCCTTCTATCTCTTTCTGTACGACCAGAATATTCTGGTTGGAAACTTCCTTCAATGTATTCCGCACCAGCCCGCGCAATTCATTCTTTAATACATAGGAATACCAGACAAAAGCTATGACACTGATAATGAGCAGTACAACAATATAGCCTACTTTAAAAATAGATTTTCTTTTCCGTACCATTTTATTCCCCCTGCTATTGCTGGTCATAACCAAACCGGAACATTTTTGTCATTTCAGCAATATTCACAGACATATATAACAATCTGCCGACGCATTAGCATTATTATACAATGATTTTTTCATTATGGGTAGACCCCCATTACTATTTTTTCCAATTTTTTTGACAAAAAACTTCTCCGATAGTACAATTAAACCATCAAGAACAGAGAGGAGATTTTTATGGAAAAGTCGATAAAAGAAAGCATTTCAAACAATAAACAGTATTTTCCGGGGAAAAATTATATGCAGAAAAATTCTTCACAGAAAAATTTTTTATGGAAAAATATGACAATGGGAACCTGCTACTATCCGGAACACTGGAGCGAAGAACTCTGGGCCTCGGACCTGGAACGCATGAAAGCCGCCGGAATCTCCGTCATCCGCATTGCGGAATTTGCATGGAGCAAAATAGAACCGCGCGAGGCCGAATATGATTTCTCTTTTTTCGACCGTTTTCTGGAATTATGTCTTGAAAAAGAGATGAAAGTCATTTTCTCCACACCGACGGCAACACCGCCTGCCTGGCTGACCGAAGCGCATCCGGAAGTGCTGAACGCCCGGATAGACGGCGTCCTCTATCGGCATGGCAGCAGAAAACATTATAACTATAATTCACCCGTCTATCAGGATTACTGCCGGAAAATCGTGACGCAGAGCGCCATGCACTACGGCCCCCATCCGGCGGTCATCGGCTGGCAGATTGACAATGAACTCAACTGCGAACTCCGCGACTTTTATTCGGAAGCCGACGATACAGCCTTCCGCGTTTTTCTGCGGGAAAAATACGAAACACTCGATGCGCTGAATGCGGCATGGGGCAATGTTTTCTGGAATCAGACCTATACGGACTGGAAAGAAATCCACCTCCCCGGCCTGACACCCGGCAAAGGCGTTAACCCGCATATGCAGCTGGACTACTATCGCTTCATTGCAGAAAGCACTTTCCTCTTTTGTAAGATGCAGGCGGATATTCTGCGAAGCTATTGTAAACCGGGAGATTTCATCACCACCAACGGTATGTTTCCCCATATCGACAATCATCGGATGGCTAAAGAATGCCTTGATATTTATATGTTTGACTCTTATCCGAATTTCGCTTTCGGCCTCGGTTCGACTCCCGCCAATGACCCGCTGAACGACCGTTGGAATTCCAAGACCCAGAACGAAGTGCGCTCCATCTGTCCCCATTACGGCATCATGGAACAGCAGTCCGGCGCGGGCGGCTGGACGACCAAGATGGAAGGCCCGGCCCCAAGACCCGGCCAGCTTACCCTCTGGGCTATGCAGAGCGTGGCGCATGGCGCGGACTTTATCTCTTTTTTCCGCTGGCGTACCTGCACCTTCGGCACGGAAATCTACTGGCACGGCATTCTGGATTACGATAACAGGGATAACCGGAAACTGCGGGAAGTAAAAGATTTTTATCAGAAGCTGCAGACACTGGAACCGGTCTGCAATGCGGATTATGTGACATCTTTTGCTCTCTTAAAGGATTATGATAATGTTTGGGATATGGAAGCAGATATCTGGCACAACCGGATTGCCTCTTACAGCGATAATGAAATCTTCGCAGGCGCAGAACTTTCCAATCTGCCCTATGATGTCATTTATTTACAAAAGGACAGTACACTCTCCGATTTGAGCAGCTATCCTGTTCTCATCTACCCGCATCCGGTCATCATGAGCAAAGAACGGGCAGACCTGCTCACAGCCTATGTGGAACAGGGCGGCACCCTGCTCATCGGCTGCCGCAGCGGCCTGAAAAACCTGAACGGTATCTGCGAAATGCTGCCCCAGCCGGGCCTTTTACAAAAACTCACCGGAACGGATATTCAGGACTTCACCTACGCCAGCCCGGCAGAAGAAGCAGTCTATGCCGACTGGAACGGAACGAGCATTCCCATGCCGGTCTTTCATGATATCCTGACACCCCTGCCCGGCACGGATGTACTCGCCCGCTATGCGGACAGCTATTATAAAGGGGAAGCTGCCTTGACGGAACACCGGACGGGAAAAGGACGGGTTCTGCACCTTGGCAGCGCCTTTTCCAGAGAAGCCCTGCCGATGCTACTCAAATACGCAGGCGCAGCATCGCCTTTTACCGGACTGATAGAAGCCGACGGAAAAGACGTGGAACTGACGCTTCGCAGAAAGAATGAGAAGACGTTTCTGTTCGTACTCAATTTTCAGGCCGCCGAGGTATCTTATACTCTCCAAAGGCCGATGCAGGCGCTCTATACGGGCGAAGAAGTCTCCGGCACGCAGACGCTTCCTGCCTTCGGCACGGCTGTTTACGAAGTTCTTTGAAAGTTTTTAAGATAAAAAACCGGCGGCAGTTTTCACTGCCGTCGGTTCTCTTTCCCACATTCTGAACAAAATGTTCTTTTTTATTCATGTGCATATCCCACTGCTATTTGATCAGGAGAGACTTTCCTGTCATTTCCGCCGGCTGCTCCATACCCATCAACTCAATCAGGGTAGGCACGATGTCCGCCAGACATCCGCCCTCGCGCAGCTTATAGGAAGGCTCAGCATTCACGAGAATGAACGGTACCGGATTGGTCGTATGAGCGGTAAAAGGTGTTCCCGTTTCATAATCGACCAACTGCTCCGCATTTCCATGGTCGGCACAAATGAACATCACGCCATCCACTTCTTTGATTGCATCTACAGCCTTTCCGACACATTCATCCACCGCTTCTACCGCTTTGATTGCTGCCGCTTCCACACCGGTATGTCCGACCATATCCGGGTTCGCAAAGTTGATGATGATTACGTCATATTCGCCGGATTTGATTGCATTTACCAGGTTGTCGCACACTTCATATGCGCTCATCTGCGGTTTCAGATCATAAGTCGCAACATCCTTGGGAGAATTGACCAGGATTCTGTGCTCTCCCTCGTTCGGTTCTTCCACACCGCCGTTAAAGAAGAACGTAACATGCGCATATTTTTCCGTTTCCGCGATTCTCGCCTGCTTCATATGATGTGCGGCAAGCCATTCTCCAAACGTATTCGTAACGGAAATCTTATGGAAAGCCACTTCCTTATTCGGAATCGTCGGGTCATAATCGGAAAAGCATACATAGGTCACATCCAGCCTTTTTCCTCTGTCGAAGCCCTTGAAATCATCGTCACAGAAGCTTCTTGTGATCTCTCTTGCTCTGTCCGGTCTGAAGTTAAAGAAGATAATGGAATCGCCGTCCTTGATTGTCGCAACAGGCGCGCCGTTCTTCATCACAACGGTAGGTTTTACAAATTCGTCCGTTTCTTCTCTGTCATAAGAAGCCTGAATCCCTTCCGGCGCGCTCGGCGCCTCAAGGCCTTCGCCCTTTGTCAGAGCAACATATGCCTTCTGCACTCTGTCATAATTGTTATCTCTGTCCATCGCATAATAACGGCCTGTCACGGTAGCTACTTCGCCGACGCCGATTTTCTTCATCTCCGCCTCTAAGTCCTCCACAAAGCCTTTCCCGCTCGCCGGAGGTGTATCACGTCCATCCAGAAATGCGTGTACATAGACTTTCGTCAGACCATTTCTTTTTGCAAGTTCCAACAAGCCGTACAAATGCGTATTGTGGCTGTGCACGCCGCCGTCCGATAAAAGCCCGTACATATGAAGGGCTGAATCGTTCTTTTTACAGTTGTTCACAGCATCTAACAAAGCCGGATTCTCAAAGAAAGTGCCATCCTGAATCTCCTTCGTGATTCTCGTAAGCTCCTGATAAACAATGCGGCCTGCGCCCATGTTCAAATGTCCGACCTCAGAATTTCCCATCTGGCCGTCCGGAAGGCCTACCGCCATACCGCTTGCATTGCCTTTTACAAAAGGACATTCGCTCATCAGTTTGTCCATAACAGGCGTCTTCGCCTGCGCAACCGCATTCCCTTCTGTTTTTTCATTCAGGCCGTAGCCGTCTAAGATCATTAATACTGCCGGTTTCTTTCCCATCTTCTTCTTCTCCTTTTCTTTTATATGAACTTTAGAATGATTATCATTATGCCATATTTGAAGAATGGCTCGTCAGAGACATTCTTCGGGGAATGATTTAGATTTTCTCAGGCGGTGTTCTTTGGCGCCTTAGAAAATCTTCATTCCCTATGTTACCACATCTCCTATTGATTTACAAATCATTTATGGTAAAATAAGCCTTAAAAAGCCCCGAGGTTACGGTTCAGCCGTCGGGCGCGGGGCATATATAGTTCCTTTGGAGGCACGCTCTCGCTCCGCGATAGATAATTTACGAAGTAAATTTTCTATTGAGCAAGTAGCGGTACTAAGTTCAAAAGCCGCAACGCGTCTTTTTCACTAAGTACCGACGCTCTTCAAGGGCCTCCTCAGGAACTATATATGCCCCGCGCCCGACGGCTGAACCGTAACCTCTGTGAAAGAAGGACTCCTCATGCAGCACATACTCCATATTTCCCATAACGGAACCGAATATACACTTCCCTTTACGGTCGTAAAGAGCAAACGCAGGACGATGGGAATCTCCATCAACGAAGAGGGGGAAATCCTTTTCCGTGTGCCGCTTTACACAAGCGAACGGGAAATCATGCGGATGGCGGATGAAAAAGGCCGCTGGATCATTACGCATTATCTGGAAATCTGTGCAAAGAAAAACAGCAGACCCGTTTCCGATCTGTCTGCCGTACAAAGAACTGCTTTGGAAAACCGCTATAAAGAAGCCGCCCGCTCCTATATTCCGAAACGGGTCGCCTATTATCACACGATGACCGGGGGCGTCTACCACCGCATCGCCATCCGCGACCAGAAAACGAGATGGGGAAGCTGCAGCGGCAAAGGAACCCTTTCCTTTAACTGGCGTCTGATGCTCGCCCCGCCCGCCGTTCTGGATTATGTTGTCGTGCACGAACTCTGTCATCTGACCCATATGGACCACTCGCCCGCCTTCTGGCAGGCCGTGGAAGCCATCTGCCCGGATTACCGTGACCTGCGGAAATGGCTGAAAGAGCATGGCAATGAATTGGTTCTTTGACCTCTCTCAGCCTGCAATTTTTAACCTTCTATTTCTGCTTTTTCGTCTTGATGCGAAGCGTGGCATATCTGCTGTTCCGGTCGGCGCTGCTCCTGTCATAGCCGCGGCCGCCTCTGCCTTTATCCGATCTGTCTCTGTCGGAACCTCTTCCGTCTGTGCGGTTCCTTCTGCCGCCGTCTCTATCGAACCGGCTCCTGTCGGATTTCTCTTTGTCCGCACCGCCCCTGCCGAATCTATCCCTGCCAGCGCCGTTTCTGCCAGACTTATCTTTTCCCGCACCGCCGTTTCGTCCTTTTCTCCCCTTGGTCATCCACTCTAACGGAGAACGTTCCGGTTTAATATCTTCAATCTCATCTCCCAGCTTCATCTTCATAAAAGCAGCGGCATACTGCAATGCGCTGTATGCTCCGAGGGCACTTCTTTCTTCTACGAATTGCAGTGCCTTTTCAATATTCTGCTCCCGGATGACCATTTCTGCTTCCCGCAGAATCTTATCCGCTTTTCTCTCCGTAATATCAGCCGCGGAGGGAATCTTTCTTTCCCGTATCTTCGTATGACAAATCCGTTCAATCTCGCGCAGTTTCTGAATTTCCCGCCGCGTTACCAGCGTGAAGGAACGGCCCGTTCTGCCCGCCCGGCCGGTACGGCCGATACGATGCACATAATACTCGATATCTTCCGGCACGTCATAGTTAAATACCGCCTCCACATTATCGACGTCGATACCCCTTGCCGCAACATCGGTAGCGATCAGGACCGCGGCTCGGCCGCCCTTAAAAAGATTCATGACCGTATCGCGCTGATTCTGGGAAAGGTCGCCGTGCAGCCCCTCCACTTCATATCCTCTCGCTTTCAAATGTTCCGTCAGTTCATCCACCATCCGCTTTGTATTACAGAAGATCAGCGCACGGGCAGGATCATAATAGTCCATCAGACGGCACAGCACTTCTTCCTTATCCTGATGCCGCACCATATAATAAGCCTGTTTGATCAGCGGTATGGTCACTTCCTTCGGCGTCATCTTCAAAAAGACCGCATCTTTTTGGTACTTCTTCGTAATTTCCAGAATCGGCTTGGGCATTGTCGCCGAAAAGAGACCCGTCTGCCGCTCTTCCGGCATTTCTTTCAAAATCGTTTCGATATCCTCGCGGAAGCCCATATTCAGCATTTCGTCCGCCTCGTCCAGTACGACCGTATGCACCTGTTCCATTTTGATCGTATGCCGGCGCATATGGTCCATGACACGTCCGGGCGTACCGACGATGATCTGAACGCCGCCTTTCAGATTCCTGATCTGTCTGACAATATCCTGACCGCCATAAATGGGAAGTACCTTGATTCCGTGCAGATATTTGGCAAATTTACGAAGTTCATCCGCCGCCTGCATGGCAAGTTCTCTCGTCGGGCACAAAATGACTGCCTGCAGACCCTTATTCTCCGGGTCGATCTTTTCCAGAATGGGGATTCCGAACGCCGCCGTTTTCCCCGTACCGGTCTGCGCCTGTCCGATCACATCTTTTCCCGACAAAAAAACGGGAATCGCCTGCTCCTGAATCGGCGTCATATGCTCAAATCCCATCTCTTCCACCGCATGAACGATCCGCTCATCGATACCGGAATCCCGATAGGTAAGTACCGCCTCATTTCCGTCTTTCCCGCTTTCCACATCGTTCTTCGTTTCCATGTTCATTTCCTGATCTTTACTCAAATTCCTTTACCTCTATCCTTTCTTATAACAATATCATATCAATATCAAATATCTGTCAAATAATCAAGACAGCAGCCAGCGGATTCCCTTTGCAATCCGCTCCGGCACCTGCTTAAAATGATTTCCCTGATTCATCTCCAAAATGGTATGAATACCGTCCCCTCGGAACTTTTCCTCTATCTGTCTTGTGCGCACGAAAACAGTCTGCATGATTCCTCGTGCAGATGACGCTTCCTTATCTCCTAATGAAAAATAGATTTTATCGGGATTACGTCTGACCACATGTTTTTCCACATACGCAGAAAACCCGCTATACCATAGCGAGCCCGATATAGAACCGATCCCATCAAAAAGAGGGGTATGATAAACTGCATAGACTGCAAATAACGCGCCAAGTGAATATCCTGCCAGATACCGTTTCTCAGGCATCCATAAAAAGGTCTGTTCCGCCGCTGGTATAAGCTGTCCGGTAAGCGTTTCCAGATAATCCGCCGCGCCTCCTGCAAAAGCTTCTCCCCCGGCAAAGACCTTTTCATGCGGCCAGGGTGACAGTTCTCTGTTCCAGTCGATTCCCTCTATGGAGACCAACGCAAAGTTCTGATCTGTCAGTTTCCAGACAGATTCCGCTTCCCCCGCCGCAGTATGTAAATAAACCACCTGCTTTACTTCTTTGTTTTCCGGCAAATAGCAATTCAGTCTGTATTGCCCTAATGTGATAAACATATTTTTCTAAGTGTCGAGACCGCCCTGTCTTTGATCAGGCATTCTCCATGCTCCTCCAGATAGAGAAGCTTTTCCGCTGATGGCGCAAGAAGTTTGGAGAACTCGACCGCCTGTGCGCTGATCTTATTAAAATTCTTCTTGGAAAGCCGCTGCTTCTCCACCACCAGGTAATAAGTATCCTTCAGACTGTACAAATGGCTCCTGACTGATAATTCCGCAGGCACTGCCGCACAATACCGCATGGTGTGATTCATGGAAGCAAAAACGAATATCCGGCAGGTATCTTCCAGTTCCTTCGACTTCTTTCCTTCTTTTCCCGCAATTGCCTTCGCCGCTTCTTTGATGCTCTCCGGGTCAAACCCCGACAGCACTTCTTTAATATGTTCCAGCATGTTCTGAAAACCGGCAATCCCTTCATCCGAAAAGGTAATGACCAGTCCTTCGTCCCGAATCGGCGTGATCTGCATCGCAATATTGTCTCCGTTCAGATGATAACCGACTTCGTCATGGGCCCGTTCCACAACGTCCCGCAAAAATCCTTCTCCTTTTTCATTCCGTTCAAAAATATCCGAAAGCGTTAATCCATACTCTTCCATATCCTCTTCCGAAATAATGCACTGAACGGTCGCTTCATTAATTTTCTTATATTTCATTTATCCCCAGCTACTTTCTGTCTGTGTTTTTGTTTCAAATAAACTGCGACTCAAAATGCCTGTATCGGCATCTCCCTGCGTACAGTATAACACAGAAAGAAAAAATGTGAAAGAGGTTATTACAGCAATGTCAGGAATTGGCATCGCGCAGAAAGGCAGATGATTGTCCGTTAAGATAACCGCTGCCATAGGTATATCCCCATATTTCATTTCATTAAATTGATTCTGCTAATTATAATAATCATCTGGATCACCATATTTCCAAATGGCTTTGTTCAACTCGTCATCACTTAAATTTCTCATAAATAACCAGTTTTCCTCATACATATAATGAGGGTATCTTAACCTCGTTCTCACAAAAGTATTTTTTACATATAAGGCTATATGTTCATCGTATTGTTCCACTTTTTCAGTAAATTTGAGGCTGTATAAAAGAGAATTCCAAGCAAGGAACAAAACAAGAAAGATAGCTGCAACAACAGATATTGCTATTGCGATATTTTTAACCCATCCACTCAAAAGTATTTTTAATCGCCTTGATAATAAGCATACTCCTATAATCAATGCACCTTGCCAAAGCAAACACAAGATTGAAACAATTTTAATCGCTGTATCAGGAATATAATACCAACCGTCAGCCAGCAGTTTTTCGCCTGCAAAGAAAAGAATTGTAATGAATACAAGTACACTAAATACTGATAATAGTATATATTTTTTATTCGATTCCATAAATGCTATGTACTCCTTTCCCCAATTGCATATATTTCATTTTAGCTGAATGAATTACCAACATTGGCTCATTTTCAAGTTCCGCTTTTGTATAGTATTTCTTATCTATTTCAAACAACGGTTCAATCTTATAATTCAGTATTTCTACATATATACTATCACCCAAAAAATGAATATGCAATGTTCCACTGTTTCCCATTCATCATCAGTATAATCAAAATCTAATTCTGCCTGCATAGAAAAAAGGGAACAAAAGGAAGTAAGACAAGGACTAAAATCCGCAAAATCGAAATCTTTTATAGCTTTTGTCGGCAGAGTCGATGCAGGCAACAAGTCTACCGAAAGTATCTCCTATTTCAGACAGATAGGAGTACTTTCCCCCTTCAGAAAAAAGAACCGGGCGCCGATAATTATATATATAAGAACAGCAATCTAACCTAAATATAAGATACAAGCCGCGAAGCGGCGGAAAGCGGGGAATAAGAATGGTCACGACAATGATATCGGAAATGCAGCAGGTAGTAGATTCCATGGAATATGCCGTAAAGATGCGCAGTCAGGCAAGAGCCGAGCGCAGAGCCGAAGAAGCCGAGCAGGAGAAAAAAGCTTTTCTGGAAAAACTGCGGCTTGCCGAAGCGACCAAGACAGAACTGGACAGTCAGGCATCGAAAGCCAAGGGCACACAGGATGCCGTTGTCAGAGACCAGCTGATGGGACTTTTAATGGCCGGATTTTAAGTTGACAAATAAAATCCACATTGCTATACTATTGTAAACAACCGAATAACGATAATGTCTTCAGGGCAGGGTGACTCTTATCGGATAACAGCAATCCGATAAGCCAGAATTCCCGATCGGCGGTGACAGTCCGCGGGCACGAAAGTGCGGGGGCCGGTGAAATTCCGGTACCGACGGTATAGTCCGGATTAAAGAAGGTGTGTTGAAATGTCAGAGCAATCTGACTTTTTACGCTCTTTTTTTATCCATTTTACAACTGCTCTGTTGGCATTTTTGACACACCTGAAAATAACACCTGAAAGGCATTTTCCGCTTTCAGGTGTTAATTTTTTTCAGGAGGTATTACAAATGAACCAAAGAACCAGAAAAATCACAACCGTGGGAATGCTCTGCGCCCTCGCCTACATCGCCGTAGCCTTCGGGCGCATCCCGCTCGTACTCTTTTTAAAGTACGATCCGAAAGACGTCGTCATCACGTTCGGCGGCCTGCTCTTCGGCCCGCTCACTTCTTTTGTCATGGCGTTTGTCGTATCTTTTATCGAGATGCTGACCATCAGCGATAAGGGCCTTTTGGGCTTTCTCATGAACGTCCTTTCGAGCTGCTCTTTTGCCTGCATGGCGGCGTTCATCTATCGCAAAAAGCGTTGTTTTTCCGGTGCCGTCATCGGGCTTCTTTGCGGCTGTCTCTGTATGGCTGCGGTCATGCTGTTGTGGAATTATTTCATCGCCCCGATTTACATGGGAATGCCGCGGGAAGCGGTCGCCGAATTGCTGCTCCCCGCTTTTCTGCCTTTTAATCTGATCAAAGGCGGCATCAATACGGCAGTCACACTGCTGCTCTATAAGCCAGCCTTTCTGCGCTTACAGCAGCGCCACACCATCGAATGACCGTCCGCCGCCGCGGCTGTCCTTATAGCCGCACCACCCGGTCAAATGCTTCAAACGAGGTCGCCCGGTGAGTGACCATGATGACTACTTTCTGTTTCATCAGTTCTTTCATGGCCTGGTTGATCATTTTTTCACTCTGCACATCCAATGCGGAAGAGGGTTCGTCCATCAAAAGAATGGGCGAATCCTTTAAAAATGCACGCGCGATGGCGATGCGCTGGCGCTGTCCGCCGGACAGATTGCTGCCGCCGGCATCCAAAACCGTATCATATCCCTGCGGCAGGGCCGCGATAAATTCCTCTGCGTATGCCGACTCCGCCGCCCGGCGGACCTGTGCACCGCTCACCTGCCCTTTTCCGGTGTATCCGCAGGCAATGTTCTCATAGACGCTGCCTTCGAACAGATAATTATCCTGCGGGATATAAGTAATCATCTGCCTCAGCTGCCAGAGCGGATATTCTTCTATATCATGCCCATACAGCTTTATTTTTCCTGCATCCTGCGGGTAAAAACGCAGCAGCAGCTTCAACAGCGTGCTCTTCCCGCGTCCCGATTCTCCCATGACCATGATCTTCTCCCCGTCCATGACTTCCATGGAAAAGTCATGCAGAACATCGGACTGCCCGCTGTAAGAAAATGTCAGGTTTTCAATTTCAATCGGCCTGCATCCATCCTGCGGTTCCAGAATATTCGTGTTCTCCGACTCCGCAATATCAAGGCGCACTGTTTCCGCAGCGCCTCTGTTCTCTGCGCCTTCAATATCAAAATTTCCCGGCTCTTCGCAGTCCAGTTCGAGGAAATCAAAGACCCGGCCGGCTCTCACCAGAGATGCCGAAAATGTGGCGAGCGAACCGCCAAAGCTCTGTACCATAAAACTGACATCCATCTGCAACGACACGATGGCCATGACCGTTCCATAGTCGAGTCTTCCCTGCGCTACCATAAACGCACCTGCACCGATCGTACCGAAACTCGCTAAAATCCCCAGGAAGAAAGAAACCATCTCAAGAGCCGAGAATTTTTTGACCCGCCGCCGCTGTGCCTTAGCCGCCTGTTCGTTTTCCTCTTGAAAATGAGCAAGGACAATGGAAGAACCGGAGAACATTTTAAGCGTCGTAAAGCCCGATAAAATATCGCTCAGGCGTTCTGTCAGTTTCGTTATCTTACTTTGAATCTCCTTATCCATCTGCCTGATCTGCTGATTGATCTTAATCGAAACAAATACCGTCACCAGGCAGAAACCGATGGAAATAAGCGTCAGCATCGGACTATAGACGACCATCGCGATGACGGATATCACACCTGTGACCAGTCTGCCAAATACCCAATAAAAGTGTGAAAAATATGAATCCTTCAAAGAATCCGCATCCCAGTTCAGCGTCTTTAATGCTTCCCCGCTGTGATGGCTTTCGTAATAATTCATATCCAGCTTCATCAGCTTCTCAAAGAGCCTGATTTTGATATCGAATACGATTTTCCGGACAATCCTGATTTGAAAATATCTTTCATAAGGAGACAGGCAGTTCAATACGACCAACAGGCCACAAAGCGCTGCCGCCCGCACAAACAGTCCCTTGTCGCCATACTCCAGCGCATTAAGAATCAATTTGTTCATATAGGGCCAGGCCAGTGTCAATATGGCTGATGAGATGAGCGTTACGATGAAAATGCTCCAATATGGAACTTTATAAATCCCGATATAAGAAAGATATCTTTTTAACTCTTTCACTGCACTTCACCTCCTGACGCCATATAGTTCTGATACATCCTGCAATACATTCCGCCCGCGCTCATCAGTTCTTCATGTGTCCCGGATTCCACGATTTTCCCCTCATCGATCACGATGATCTCATCATAATCCGTTATAGTCGAAAGACGGTGTGCCACGGTAATGACCGTTCTGTCTTGCGAAATTTCTTTTAATGTCTCATTCACGAACGCTTCCGTCTCCCTGTCAAGCGCGGAGGTCGGCTCGTCCAGCAAAAGAACCGGCGCGTTCTTTAAAATCGCCCTCGCGATGGAAATCCGCTGTTTCTGCCCGCCGGATAAATTGCTCCCCCGCTCTTCCAGCATGGTATCATATCCATCCGGCATTTCTTTGATAAAGTTTTCACAACCAGCTTTCCTGGCCGCTTCGATAATTTCGCCGCAATCCGCATCCGGCCTGCCGATGCGGATATTCTCCGACACGCTCATCGGAAAGATAACGGTATCCTGCGAAATGAGCGCCAGTTCACTCCGTACAGTTTTCGGGGCTATATCCGAAAATTTCGTTCCATAGAAGCAAATTTCACCGGCATCCGCTTCATACTGCCTGCACATCAATTTGATGATCGTGCTCTTCCCGCATCCGCTCCGTCCGACCAATGCGACCCGCTTTCCTCTTTCAACGGTCAGATTCAGATTCTCGACCGTTTTCTGCTCCTTTTCCATTTGCCCCGCATAGGTAAATGACACATTTTGAAATGCAAATACCTGTTCTGCTGTCCTGTCCACTTCCGTCCGTTTGCCTTCTGTATGTTCTATGGGCATATCCAGGATTTCCAATACACGCTTTACGGATATCATTGTCATCTGCGTCCTGACGACCAACTGATACGCTCCCACGAGCGGTTCATTGATCTTATTGATTCCGCCGATAAACGCGATCAGGATACCCAATGTCAGATCTCCCCGAAATGCCAGATAACCTCCGGCACATAGTGCAATAGCCCCCGGCGCTACCCTGATCAGACAGGAAAGGGGTTCAATATTGTATTGCCATAAATCATTCCGGTTGGAAATATCAAAAGTTTCTTTTAAAGCCGTGTAATATTTATCCTGCTTTTTCTTCTGAAGATTATAGGATTTGATGACATCCGCCCCGTCGAATGCTTCTTTCAGATTATTATTCGTTAATCCCAGCAGTTTTACATAAGAAAACTGCGCCAATTTGACCGGTTTTAAAAGCTTAATGCTCAGGGGCACCATGACAGCCAGCGGACCAATACATACTACCGCGAGCACCGGATTCAGGCAAAACAGATACAGCGCGAACACGATCACAACGATCGGTACATACAGGCAGTCCGTAAAATAATTCTGCATATATGCCGCAATTGCATCAACATCAGACGACGCTCTCTCCATGATGTCACCAAAATTATGCCTCTCCATAAAATCCGGCGCCATCTTCATGATATGATCTGCCACATCGCGCCGCAGATTCTTCAAAATCCCCGTACCGAAAAAACCGGTTACCAGGATGACAAAATAATTGGCAAGCATGCCGATGCCAATTGCCAATACGGCTTTTGCCGCAGCCTTAGGCAATGCGGAACCGAATCCGCCTTTTACGGTTTCATCGATGACCTGCTTTAAGATATCAACGATCCATACATTCGCAACAGAACAGCCGATGCCCGAAATTACGGCCAGCACGATATGGCCAAGATATGGTTTTGCGTATTTTACTAAGCTTTTCATACTGGATGAACATTCCTCTTTTCGCATTTTTTATCGCCTTTAACCACTATACAGTATTTTTATATAGTTTTCCTTCATTTTTCTCTTGAATTTGATTAATTTCTATGTAAATATATTATCAGAACACGACACTGGAAAAAAATCGAGAAACCGCCAGGAGGAAAACACATCATGCCCATGCCGCTGAAAAAAGGGTTTAATGTCCATATTGAGTACGTCGAAAAACCATCCACTTATGTCATGCGCGCAATCGATATCTATGAGGATTTTTATGGAATCGGCTTTATCGTGAGCGGCGACCGCCAGACTATCACGCCGGAAAAAATCAGCTTCATTCATGCAGGAAACGTAACGCCGATGACTATCGGCGTTTATCACCGGACCTATGCTCTGTCCGATGCCCCCTACAAAAGATATGGCATGAAATTTACGCCCAAGATTGCGAAACGCTGTATGGAACAGATTGGGGAAAAGAATTTTCATCATGTTATGTCGCATTTATGCTATGAATTATCTCCGGCGTGTCAGAAGAAAGTACGGCAGATGTTTGACGATATGCTTTACGAATATGAACATTATGATATGAACTCGGAATTTATCATCGAGGGAATCCTCGGCCGTCTGATCATTACGTTATTAAGGGAAGGAAAAGCAGCGGAATCCGCAGATGCAAAACTGAACATTCAGGATAAGGCAATCAACGAGGTATTGGTTTATCTGGATCTTCATTATGCCGAAAATCCTTCCATTGAAACGCTGGCTGCTCTCGCCGGATTATCGGAATCTCATTTTATGAAACGCTTCCATGAATGCGTGGGTTCTTCTTATAAAACCTATCTGCATTGTTACAAAATACGTCTGGCCCAGAACATGCTCACAAATACAAAACTATCCGTTTCACAGATTTCGGAAAAGCTCGGATTTTGCAATCCAAACTACTTCTGCACCATATTCAGAAAAATATCCGGGAACAGTCCGCGGGAATTCCGAAAAGAGCACGCCGCGGTATGATAAAAATCAGCTGTTTTATGATATTTGAAGACTCTCTTTCGGATATCTGGTCTGCGGCTTTCTGTCAACCGCGACCAGTCCGAAGAGTCAATCCGAAACCTTTCTTACCGCCTACCCGAACACAGGTTCAATATATTCCCCGTTCCTGCTAAGCGCAAAATGCAGGTGCGGGCCGGTGGAGCGGCCGGTACTGCCGACCGCGGCAATCTTCTGCCCCGCCGTAACGCTGTTTCCTTCCGTCACCAGGATTTCCTGACAATGCGTATAATAAGTATACTCTCCGCTCAAGGCATGGTATAGAATGACATAATTCCCGTTGGCGGAATCAAAACCTGTCCGATAGACGGTTCCGTCCGCCGCCGCCAGCACATCCGCGCCTTTTTCCGCAGCAAAGTCGATTCCGTTATGCGCCTTCTCTTCCCCTGTCACCGGATGCGTTCTGACGACGAAGGAGTCGGAAATCCGCGTATAGGACGGACAGGGATTGATATATTGAATTTCCACATCATAGTGGGCGCCGTCATCGGACTGCCCTGCCAGCAGATCCGTTTCAGAATCCTCCTGTTGAGAGTTCTCCTCCAGATCAGCATCCCCGGAATTTTCTCCCGTTGATTCTAAATATTGCTCTAAAGTCCCCTGCAGCCGGCCGCCATGCACATACTCGGTATCTACCGATACCTGGCCGATTTCAACTTTCCTGTCCCCAAAGCTGCCGCATGATACCGAAATGCTGAGCAGCGGCAGTCTGCCATACCAGATATCATCCGTCGTTTTCGGTTTCAGGCCGATTGGAAGCAGCATCCGAATCTCCTCCTCACTGCTGCCGAGTTCCCAGGCAGCGGCAACGCCGCCTATGATCACCTCTTCAACACTTTCCATTGCCTCTGCGGAAGCCTCCACAGAAACGGAACCGACCATTTTGTCATCATCATAGACATCGACCCTGCTCTCTTCCGTATTGATTTCAAAATGTACCCGCTCCCTGATCTGTTCCAGAAATTCCTCCGGCCGGACTACATATAATTCTATCGTTCCCGTGTCATAACGATCGCCCACATAAAGATTCCAGAACTCCCTGTCGTGCGTGTTTTCCACCACCATTTTGCAGGCAAAAGTCCGCGGCATTCCGTCTTCTGTGGATTCGTATACGCGAAGGTTCTCTTCCAGGCCGTGCATGTATGACAAAATCCATTCTTCATCAAAATCATTGACATCATTCCCGATGATGATTTTAATGCCTTCACAGCCGTATTCTTTCGAATACATCCCATAAATTTTGATATCGGAACCGTCCGGGCCTTTGCGCCGTTCCAGAAGATACATTCCTTCGTCTAACGCCGCATCCCCCTTTTCAGCATAAGCCTGTACATAATCGGAAGGATTCAGCCCGCCGGTAATCCCGAAAGCGCCCTCTCCGACTACGCGGACATCCTTGTCATAAGATGACAGCTTTTGCAGGATGGCCTGTTCTCTTACTTCATCTTTGAATGCAGCTTCCAGTTCTGTCTGCTGTGTTTCTAACAATTCCAGCTGCGCCCGCTCCTCTGCCATTTTCGCTTCCAGTTCCTGCTGTGTCTGCTGCTCCGCCGACAATTCCCCCTCCTGTCCGATTTCACTGTCTGCCAGCGCTGATAAATCCTCGCTCTCTCCCATCTGACTGTCCTGTCCCTGCGCTTCTTTTGTTCCGGAAAAAGTGACTGCGACGACCACAGCGATGAGCAGTAAGACAACGCCAGCCGTTATCACCATATACTGCGGTTTCCCGGCAATGCGGAAAATCCTCTCTTTGATGCCTTTCTCACCACCGCTCATGGTGGAGACGAGCCCGATGTGGTTTCTGTCATAGCCTTTCCCCGCGATAAGGCATAACAGCGTCTTTCCATAGGCGAGCCGCTCCTTTTCTCCCAGCAGGCGGATGGCCGCCGCATCACAGGCGAGTTCACTATCCTGTTTCGAGACATAGGCCGCTGCCCATACGAGCGGATGGAACCAGTATACCGCCGTCAGGACGCACCTGACAATGACCCACAAGGAATCGAGTTGTTTATAATGGCAATATTCATGTGCCAAAATATGCTCTAACCGCTCCGGTTCTCCCGCCATCTCTTTGGTCAGGTAAATACATCTTCCCGTCAGACAGGGCGAAGGCAGCCCTTCTACCGTATAGACATTCAGTCCCCTGTATTTTTTCCGTCCCGTAAGCGGTATTCTGTTCGCCCGCAGATAATTGTTCCATTTGATCTGGTAAAAAAGCATATAGCCGCCGACAAGCAGTATCCCGGCCGCCCAGATATAGGGCAGACATTTCACCAGGAAAAACAGCCGCGCAAAAGAACTATCCTGTCCGCGCTGAACATTTCCGTCAATATCCGTTCCGACGGCACTTTCCTTTGCTGCATTCATGCTGTCCCCAGCTTGTCCGGGGTCCGCCGCTCCTATTTCCGCTTCCAGACCGTTTCCCGTTTCCGGCGCTTTCGTTTCTGCTCCCGTCTCTTTTCCGGCTTCCACACCACTCTTTGGCGCAGCTTCCGCCTTAACCACAACGGACTGTCCCGCAAAATCTTCCGCAGTTCCTGCGATTCCGGCACTACTTCCGCTTTCCGGTATCAGATTCAAAACGCTGAACGAACTGCTCCACAACGGAATCGGAAAAAGCAAGCGAAAGACCACAGGAAGCCAGAGCGCATATTGCAGAATCGGCGCCAGTCTGCCTTTTACCAGCCGGCGTATCAGCAGCACGGCCAGTATCAGAATCGAAGATGTAATGATAAGATCTCTCATCGCTTTTCCTCCTCAGCTTTTTTCAAAATTCCGTACAGTTCTGTAATTTCCGCATCGGACAGAGCTTTCTTTTCCACCATCGTATTTAACATCAGACCCAGACGGCCGCCGAATACCTTTTCGAGAAATTCTTCCGTTTCCTGAAGCGCAGCTTCCGTCCTTTCGATATCTGGATAATACTGTTTGGCGCGCCCGCCATCTTCATAATGAACGGCGCCCTTTTCCTCCATGCGGCGCAGAAACGTCATGACCGTGTGCTTCGTCCAACCCGTCGTCTCCTTGAAATGATTCGTGATCTGCATGATCGTCTGCGGTGCCTCTTCCCACAGCAGATTCATGACTTTCCATTCGGCTTCTGATAATTTTATCATCGGTGATATCCTCTCGTTTTCTTCAAAATACGACTGCATCTCAAACACAGCTTATTGTTCCTTTTCGCGCAAAAAGGTTGACATTTGACTACCTTTCTTTCATCATACACGGAAGGTAGTCATCTGTCAACCTCTTTCTGGATTTTTTAATCTAAACAATTTTTCACGCCGTGGCTCTTCCTACGGCTTTTTCCTAGCGGATAAAGTTCGTTAAAACTTTTTCGTTCTCCGGCCGCGAAATGCCGTTCTCTTTTCCGAGCGCGATACATTTAAGCAGCCAGGCCATATTCTTGCCGATATTATACATCGTCATCAACCCTTCTTTGTCCTGGAGCACTTCCTCCGCCTGCGCCCCGTACACATGATTCCAGTATGTAGAAGAAACGACCGGCATGGAACAGATCGTAAAATATTTATTGATCACATCGAACGATGCCGTCGTCCCTGCCCTTCTCGCACTCAATACGGCCGCCGCCGGCTTATAGGCAAATGCGCTCCCGCCGGAATAAAACGCCCTGTCCATAAAACTTAACAGCCTGCCGCTCGGATGCGCATAATACACCGGCGAGCCAAAAACAAAACCATCGCATTCCCTTGCCTTTTCAACGAACCTGTTGACACTGTCCTCCAACACGCATTTCCCGATTTCCCTGCACCTGCGGCATGCAATACAGTCGGAAAGCGGCTCATTCCCGATAAAAAAGTGCTCTGTCTCGATTCCCTCTTCCTGCAGCGCCCGTGCCACCTCCTGCAGCGCGGTCTGCGTACATCCGTTGTTTCTGGAACTCCCGTTCACTAATATGACTTTCATTTTGCTACTCTGCCCCTTTCTAATATTGTAAGACCCACAAACATCCAAATACAAATGCAGAATGCCTGCATTCTCTCCATTTCATTATAATAAATATTACTATAAAAGAAAAGTCAGAACGTCTTGGAATAGACAGAAAATTTATTTTTTAATGCTCTTATTTTCCGTCTTTTTATGCCGATATACATAATAGAACAGAAAAAAGTTGATTCCAAGGAGGGACTCGAAGCATACGGATATGACAAGCTTTATAAAGTTCAGGCGGTCACGGTGATACCGCGTCTCCGGAAGGCATCTTCCGACGATGAAAGACACCAGTCCAAACGGGATTCGTCAGATTCACTCTCAAAGAAATTCTTTTCGGAAGTATTTGACGAAGCATGTAAAAAGGAAGAACAGAAAAACATCCATATCTGCACGAACGGATATACCAAAAAAGCTCTTCCGTATTACAATCTTATCAATATGCGGGAATACTGCTGAACCCGTCAGCAAAACGGCAGAATCATAAAAAAGGGCCATCGCGCCGGCTTTCATCAGCCGGGCGGTGGTCCTTTTTTAATTATCGAACAAGTCAGTCATTCCCTTCTGAGGCCGCCGCTCCTCCATCCGCCTGTGCCGTTTCCGCTTCCGCATTTCCACTGACGGTACCGGATGTACCCAGACCGGAAGCGCCGGAACCGGAACCGCTGCCGTTATCGTCCTCTTCCTCTTCGAGAAGAGAATCGTACTCCTCCGGGTCCTCTTTCGCCTCTGCCATGCTCTTAACGCGCATATAAATCTCACTGTTGAACTCCATCAGGAACTGCTCATCCTGTGCCGGGACAATATCGCCATTCAATATCCGCCGCGCGATCTCCAGCGCTTTCGCAAGGTCCTCATACCCCTCTCCCTGCGCCTCTGCGGCTTCCTTCGTATTTTCCAGCATTTCCTGATACATTCGCTTCTCCGCCTCTTCTCTGGCGGAAGCATTCTCATCTGCTTCTTCCTTTTTCACAAGCCCGAAGCCTTCTGCGGAAATGGCAACTGTCGCGCCTTCCGCCTCCTGCCGCAGTTTTTCCTGAATTTCTCTGGACGTTTCCGCGCTTCTGCCGGCAGCTTTCGCCCGGTCAGACTTCTGCCCCGTCACATGGGCTCTGCCTTTTCCAACACCACCTGATTCTTTTACTCCCACGATATTGCCAATCTGCATTTCCATCCCCCTGACTTTCTCATACCTTATGTTGCTGCTGCATCTTCGACAGAACGGCTGGAAATCCACCGTCCCATTCATGACCAACTTAGATCATTCCTATATTTTAATCGGCTCATATCAATGAAAAGTATACCCAAATCCTGTTTTTTCTTTTCCCTAAAAATGCAATATGTCTGTCAATTCATACGTTATTACACAAATTCCTCCCGCATCGGTGAGAAAATATCAACCAGGATTCCCGCTTCCAGACAGACGCATCCATGCTCGATACCATCTTTTTTCAGAAGGCTGTCCCCGGCGCTTACCACTTTCTTCTCCTCTCCGATTGTAAATTCAAATTTTCCCGACACGATATAAGTAATCTGCGTATGCGGATGGTGATGCAGCGCCCCTACCGCCCCTTTTTCAAAGTGATTCTCCACGCACATCATTTCATCGGTGTAGCTTAAAATTTTTCTTTTCACTCCCTCTCCGCACACCTCAAAGTCAATGTCTCCGTTAAAATTCCATACGTTGTTCTTTGCTGTTTTCATTCAATTTTCCACCTTTCCCTGTTTCGTTGTGTACCTTACCAGTACCATGATCGCGATCATATCCACCACGAGCACCACCGCAATAGAGCTCATTCCATAGAAAATCCCCGCCCGCTCAGCGATCCTGCCGATGATCATCGGCATCAGGATAGAGCCGAGACTTGCTGATGTCAGGATAAAGCTCCATGCCATTTTATAGCGCTGTATCAGGATTCCCGTAAAAGACACCGTCGTCGGATAGATACCCGCCATGCTGTACCCGAATCCCATGATGCCAAGAAGGATAAGTCCTGTGCTCCTGCTCACAATAAGGATAAAGAAAAAGACGAGCAGTCCCACACCCATGACCGGTAAAATCTTTTCTTTTTTTACTTTCGTGGAAAGCCATGCAGCTGTCAGCCGCCCAAGCAGGATCATGATCCACAACACGCTCGCCGTAATCTGTGAAAGCGTCGGGTTAAGTAATCCCGTATCCTTGAAATAAGTGATCATCCAGCCAATAACGCCCTGTTCCGCACAAAGATAAAAGAACAATACCGTGATGCTCATATAGAATAACGGTTCTTTGAAAAAACCGAAATTTTTCTCTTTCTTACCGGCATCCTGTTTTCCCTGTTCCGTTACCGGCATCAGCAGATACAGGCTGAAACTCAGTATTCCCATCGCCAGCATGAAATAGCAGGCATAAATCCATCTGCCGCTGTCATTCATCGTCAGCACAGTCAGCAGAATCGGAAAAAGGAAGGCTCCTATGGAAAACATCGCGTGAAGTCCATTGATGATCCACGCCTTACCGGGCGCCAGATTGTTGATGGAAGCATTGCAGAAGTTACTGGTCGCGCCTCTGGCAAGCCCCGTCATAAAGAAGGCCAGCGCAATCGTGAACGGACTTCCCCCGAACAGGATCAGCAGATAGGAAAGCGCAAAGAAAGAATTGAACAGTAAAATGCTTTTCTTTCTTCCAATGAGTACCGGCAATGCCCCCGCAGCAAAGCTGGAAAGCAGATTCCCGACGGAATGCAGACTCACGATCATACCGCAGAACGCATAGGCCAGTCCGTTCGCATCCCTGATAAAAGGAAGCAGCGAGCCGATTGACAGCGCCAGCATGCCGTTAATGGTAAATACCGCATAGTTAAAATAGAATTGTTTGTTCTTCTCCCGATTCCCGAAAATATCCATTTTCATGTCTGTAATAATACTCCTCTCTTCGCCGACAGATTTCTAATCCTCAACCTTGCCGGCTTCTATGATCTGATCGATGATATCCATATGATCACCGCAATATTTCTCGTATACCCCCTGCACTGCCGCCTGAAAACGTTCCTTCTCCTCCGCTGGCAGTTCGATTACCTCCGCTCCCCGCAGAATAGCGCTCTGCTTTGAATCGTTTTCCCGCTCCTGCCATAATTTTCTTTCATATAAGGCGGATTCCCGCGCACACTCCAGAATGATATTCCGGTCCTCTTCCGAGAGCTTTTCCCATGTCTTTTCGGAGCATATCTGCATTTCCGGGACACGGGTATGCTCATCGACCGTAAAATACCTTGCCACCTCATCATGATTCATCGACTCATAGGAAGGCCAGTTATTTTCCGCACCGTCCACAATGCCCCGTTCAAGACCGGAATAGACATCCGCATAACCAATCTTTACGGCACTCGCACCAAGCGCTTCCACCATATCCGCCATCATATCCGATTCCTGTACCCGGATACGCATCCCTTCAATATCTTCCAGGCAGGTAATGGGCTTATCGGATGTATAGAAACTTCTCGCGCCCGCATCGTACCATGATAAACCGACCAGCCCATAGTCTCCGGCGTAATCCAGAAAGCTGACGCCGATTTCTCCGTCCAGTACCCGCCACATATGCTGCGAATCCAAATACAGGTAAGGCAGCTGGAGCACATTCATCTCCGGGATATACTCCGCAAGCTGGGAAAGGGAAACCCTGGCAAAATCAATGCCGCCGAACTTCATCTGCCGTATGATATCGTTCTCCGCGCCTTTAACGCCTTCCGCATAAACAAGGATACGGATTCTGCCTTCCGTCCGTGCCTCCACCATTTCGGCAAATTTCATGGCGCCGAGTGTCGTCGGATAATCCTGCGCCTGATTTTCGGCATAAGTAAAAACATACTCAGGAACCCTCTCCTCCAGATTTTGTTCCGGCCAGAGCAAAATTGCCGCAGCTGACAGGACGATCAGAAGCGCAGGTAAAATTCCGATTCGGTTTTTCTTCCATCCTTTACGTTCCCGTTCCATATCTGTTCATGCCTTTCTTACGCCTCTCCGCCGGACGGTTTCTGCTTCTTCTGCAGAGCGACCACCCGATAATCGCTGGGCGTCATACCTGTCAGCCGCTTAAATACTTTGGTAAAATAATTAGAATCCCTGTAACCGACTTCCGAACTGATATCCTTGATATTGCGTACCGCATCCTCTAACATCATCTTCGCTTTCTCAATCCGCAGTTCATTCAGGTATACAATAAAACTCCTGTTAAAATATTTCTTGAAGATTTTGCAGAAATAGGCATCCGAATACCGCATCGCTCCTGCCACGTCCTGCAAAGACAGATCCTCTTTATAATGCCCCGCGATATATCGGCGGATTTCTTCCGCCACCACGTTCATTCTGATTTCTTCCGAGTGCATGCCGTCAAGAATCTCCCGCTCGCTCTTTTCTTCTACTACACCTTCCGACCTTTTTCTTTTCTCCCGCTCGTCCGCTATCCGGAAAGCCTCTTCCAGAACAACGGTAAGCTCCTCTTCATTGGCCGGCTTTAACAGATATTCCAGGGCCTTCACGGAAATCGCCTTTTTCGCATAATTAAATTCATCGAACGCCGTCAGAAAAATGATACTGCAGTCCCGGTCCATACCCCGGATGCGTTCTGCCGCATCCAGCCCGTTCATGCCCGGCATTTCGATATCGATCAATACGATATCGCAGTCCTTACGCTCAAAGATTTCTATTGCTTCCCTTCCGTTCTCTGCCTGAAAGACTTCTGTTTGACCCGGAAAGAATTCCTGTATCTTTTTCGATATTACCTTTCTTTCAATCGGTTCATCGTCAGCAATTAATATCCGATACATAGTTCCTCCATAACCGCCTTTATTCAAATTTCCAAATAAGGAATGATGATCCGCACAATGGTGCCCACATTCTTTCTGCTGTAAATATCCATCTGTCCGTTCTCATACATCGCATAGATCCTCCTGTAAATATTCCCGATTCCGATACCGCGCCGCTTATCATTTTTATCATTCAGACGTTCTTTTAAAGCCAAAAGTTCCGACTCTTCCATCCCGACTCCCGTGTCCGTGACCGTGATATGCAGCATTTCCGCTTCCTTCCAGATGCGGATCAGGACCCGGCCTCCCTCTTCTTTTGACGAAAGCCCATGAATGACCGCATTCTCTACAAGCGGCTGAAACGTAAACGCCGGAACAACGGCCCGCATTCTATCAGCCGGACAGTCTATGGAAAACCGGATCCGGCTTCCAAAACGCATCTGCTGTAAATAAATATAATCCTGAACAATGGTCAGCTCCCAATCCAATATGACCTCTCTTTCCGAAGTCTTCAGGTTATAGCGGAATAAAGAACTGAGCGCCATGATCATTTTTTCCGTCGTTTCCGCCGATTCCAGATTCGCCATGCCGCCGATGACATTCAGCGTATTAAAAAGAAAATGCGGATTGATCTGACTCTTCAAAAGGTCTAACTGTACTGCTTCCAGCTGTTTTTCCATTTCCAGCCTTTCCAGCTCTTCTTTATGAAGCAGATCAAGCGTTTTTCTTTTCTCTTCCAGAATCAAGATATATTCCTGTGTCGCGTATTTCATTTTGTTAAATGCCCTTGCAAGTTCCCCGATTTCATCCTTATTCTCCACTTTCACGTCCTCAACATGAAAATCATTAGATGCAATCTTTTTGGATGCCTTCACAAGCGCCAGGACCGGCAGTACGATATCCCGGTTCAGGATTTCCACCAGTTTTAACATGACGACGAACAACAGAAGTCCCACTGTAATAATGACGAGCGGAACCCGCACGATATTGGGTATCCTTTTTCGATAGAGATTGTTTCCGGCATCCAGTGTTTCGATCAAAAGATTCCTCGCATACTGCTGCAGATACTCCTGCATCTCATATATTTCATATAACAGCCCGATGTCTTCCTCACCGCGTCTCCGCAGTTCCAGAATTTCATCTCTTGCTTCCCGGTATACGCCGTAACTGTTATAAATCGACCATGTCTGCGCATACCGTTCATCACCGAGCAGTCGATAGTCGAACGAAAGCGCATTGACCGCCTTTTCCGTTCTTTGTATCGCATCCACAAGTTCCTCTTCCGATGTATTCGCATACCCTCGCATATACTGCTCAAAAAATTTACTCTCCGCCGCCAAAGCGTTTACCGCCTCTTCACTTCTCGCATTCTCCTCCAATATTTCCCTGAAATCGAACAACGAAAATTTTGCCACCCATACATTAAAGATGACGGAAAGAAAAATCATCAAAAATACCAGCCCCGTAAATACGAGTAATTTATTCTTTATCGCCAGTGACTGCCATAACTGTCTTACCCTGTTCTTCAACCACATCCTGCCCTATCCACTCCGCCGCACAGATTCAGTTCAGGCGCAGCGCCATAAAGTTCTCCTTTTACAGCTCTGCGCCTGTTCTTATTTTTTTAAATTTGCTCTGGATATAATATACTCATAAAATTCCTGTTTCTGTTCTCCGAGCATCCTGTCAGTCAATATATATCCATGAATGTTGTCAGAAAAAATAACGATCATATGAAATTCCCGTACGACGTTTTTAATATCGCTCCACGGAATATCCGAAGCGGCATCCTGCGTTTTCACATGGATCCCCCGCTCGTCAAATCCCAATTCCATTCCCTTTGGCAGGGCCGCCGCCTGTTTCCGCGCTTTCCCATAAATCACGAGCGGCTGTATGACAGGAAAAAGAATACATCCGATCAGCATCAGTCCTTTATACATATCCGACGCCGTACTCCAGAAACGAAATACCAGCACGAACATTGCCGCCGTAAATACAAGATTACAGACCCCCGCCGTAGAGCGGTATGTACGACGCATGACAAGCCTCCAGAAATCCATCGCCGTCACTTCGTTCTTAAATCGATATTTCATACGATATCAGTCCTCCCCCTGAACTCCATGGGAAGAATGCCCGCATTTGAGGCATTCTTTCGGGTGAAAAGACTTGCTTCGCAAGTCTTTTCACCCTGTTATTTGAACAGATTCGGTACAAACAAACTGATTTCCGGTATAAAAGTCAACAATAACAACACGAGGACCATGCACGCATAGAACGGAAGCGTTGCCTTGACCACTTTCTCCATCTTGACCTTGCCGACTGCAGAACCGATGAACAATACGGCGCCTACCGGCGGTGTCAGGAGGCCGATACCACAGTTAAGGATCATCATAATACCGAACTGTACCGGGTCAATTCCGATTGAAGTCGCAATTGGAAGCAGGATCGGTGTCGCGATCAGAATGATCGGCGCCATATCCATGATACACCCCAGAACGAGCAGGATCAGATTCAGCAGCAATGCCAGAATGACCGGATTATTCGTCAGTCCGATGATCGCCTTTGCCGCCAGATCCGGCACATGCAGTGTTGTCAGACAGTAACCGAAAATGCTGGAAGTCGATATCAGGATCAATACGATGGACAACGTATCAACACACTGTCCTAAAACTTTCCAGACACCCTTCCATGTCAGACCTCTGTAAATATACACGCTGACGATCAGACTGTAAATGACCGCTACTGCCGCAGACTCCGTCGCCGTGAACCAGCCGCCGACTACACCGACGACTACGATGATGACTGCTGCCAACGCCCAGAAAGATACAAGGAACTGTTTCCCTAAGTTCTTCAAGCTGAATTTATCGCCCTTGGGATATTTTCTTCTCTTGGAAATGATATAGGAACCGACCATCAAAGAAATCGCCAAAAGCGCACCCGGCACATATCCTGCAAGAAACAGACTTCCTACGGATACACCGCCCGCAGACATCGCATAGATGACCATGTTGTGACTGGGCGGAACAAGAAGGCCCTCACAGGAAGATGTGATCGTGACCGCTGTCGAAAAATCATCATCATATCCCTGGTCTACCATCATCGGAATCAAAATACTTCCCAAAGAAGCCGTATCAGCGGATGCAGAACCGGAAATACCGCCGAAGAAATAAGATGCAACGATGTTTACCATCGCCATGCCGCCGGTCATCCAGCCTACGCAGGCATTGGCCAGCGCTATCAGCTTTTCCGATATACCGCCGGAGCCCATCAGACAACCCATCGTGATAAAGAACGGCACCGCCATCAAACTGAAAGAACTGATACCTTTTACCATCTGTTGACAAATCGTCGTAAGCGGCAGTCCCTGCGATAACAGGCAGAACATGGAAGACAGCGCTACCGCGTATGCAATGGGAAACCGTAAAAAAATCATGATAATAAAACTGACAAGTAAAATTAAGATTGCCATTCCTTCCTGACTCATGCTCCTGCCCCCTCCTTTACAAAGAATCCCTTTATATGATTATAAAGAGCTTCAATTTCAAATATGATCATCGCCAATCCCGCTAACGGTATCGGGAAATACATCCAGAAACGGGAAACAGAGGGCATACTTACATAAGTTCCCCTCGAACCGATCTGCTGTGCATATTTCCAACCGACGGTCAGCATGACGAACGCGAGCGCCAACACGCAGATATCCGCCAGAATGTCCAGAAATTTCAACAATCCCTTCGGCAGGTATCTGTCAAAAGCCGTCATGCGGATGTGGGCGCCTTTCCGAATCGCAAGCGCTGCCGACAATACCGCCATATAAGACATACAGGTAAGAACGACCTCTTCACTCCAGGCCGGGTCCGGAACAAACGGAACATACCGACCGATAACGCTCATCGTCGTAATCAGAATATCCGCGATCAGCAACAGTTTACAGATAAAAAGCACTGCCTTATCCGCCATATCATACACTGGTTTTATTTTATCTATCTTTTCAAAAATCCCTGGCATCGTAACCTCCTCATAATCCAATAGGACCGCCGCATTGCGCTACGCCGCAAATGCAGCAGTCCTATTCATTTTCCATTATTTTTCTGCAAATCCCCAGTTCACTTGGAAAAATGTCTATTTTCCAAAAAACCCCTGTGGCGTGAGCCTTAGAAGTTCTTTTCGCCCTGCTATTGCATATCTACGATTTTCTGATACAGTTCTTCCTGTCCTTTGATGTTTTCATCGATAACGCTCTTACAAGCATCCTGCCAGGGTTTGATATCCGATACTTCAACAACGTTAACACCATCAGCTTTTAACTGCTCTAATACTTCGTTTTCAGCACTCTCAGAAATCTCACGATTGTACTGGGAAGCTACCTTACCGGCTTCGACCAGAATGTTCTGCTGCTCTTCTGTCAGAGAATCCCATGCTTCGTCCGTGATGATGACCTGAATCGCTCCCAGCGTATGTCCATCCAGAATCAGGTTCGGAGCAACTTCCGGGAAAGCATTGGACTTATAGTTTGCAATAGGCTGCTCTGCACCGTCTACAACACCCGTCTGCAATGCGGAGTATAATTCACCGAAAGAAACAACTGTCGGGCTTGCGCCAAGACCTTCTACCAGACCATTCATAACAGGGTCATTGGAAACACGCAGTTTCATGCCTGCCAGGTCTTCCATGCCGCTTATTTCATTTACCGTAAAGAAATGACGGAAACCTTCTTCGCCATAGAACAGTCCTCTTACACCGCTGCCGTTCTCATGAGGCTCAAGCAGAAATTCATTCGCCAGATCGGATGTTGCGAAGTTCCAGAAATGCTCTCTGCTTACGAATGTATAAGGCAGAGACAGAAGCATGGACTTTTCACCGCCATAACTCGTCAATGCGAATGCGGAAATACGGGACATCTGAATCGTACCGCCGCCGCCTAACATCGTATCCAGTACATCGTTCTCAGAACCGAGCACACCGCTCGCCTGAATGTCGATGATGATGGAACCACCGGACATCTCTTCTACAGTCTCTTTAAATTTGGTCGCTGTCTGGCCGACAATCGTATCAAGCGGATTAACTTCCGCATAGGTCAATGTAATCGCATCTGCTGCAGGTTCAACTGCCGGCGCGGAATCTGTCGATGCAGATGTATCTGCTGCAGACGTATCCGCCGCAGATGCCGCCGTGTCCGATGTGGAAGCGTTGTCTGTCGGTGCTTCCGGTGTCTGCAATCCACAGCCAGCCGCAGTGATCATCATGACTGTGCATAACAATGTTGCCAATAACTTTTTCTTCATTTTTCTACCTCCCTTGTGGTATGTTATATATTTTGATTATATCGAAAATATTTCACCGACAAAAGCGTAGATTTTTATCATTTTTAGCAAAATTTTAACATGCTGTTTTTTCTACTATTCAGCCTTTAAAATAACGACCGTCCGCGGCGGAATCCGGAGATTGCTGTTATGTTCAAGATCCATAAAACGGTTCAGGTCCTGCCCGTCCTCATAATCGATGAACGTATTGACACACATCTTCCATCGCATACCGCCCGGAAGTTCCGGAAGCTGCATGTTCACCGGCTCCCAGTAAGCGTTCATGCCGTAAAAGACGATATCGTCCCTCGTATCGGCCTCATCCCTGCCGGCATACATGACACCGATGAGCCTGCTGTTATAATCCGTCCTGTTATTCCACGGATATCCGTTATGGATGCTGATTTCAGGAATACCGCAGGATACCGGTCTCGTCGATTTTCTTAAAACGGCGTGCTGCTTTCTGAACGCTATCATATAACGGAAAAAGTCATGTATCTCCCGATACTCTTCCAGGCGGTTCCAGTCCAGCCAGGAGATGATATTATCCTGACAGTAGGCATTGTTATTTCCGAACTGCGTATTGCAGAACTCGTCCCCGGCGTAGAACATCGCCGGGCCTCTGCTGCACATCAGCGTTGCAAAAGCGTTTTTCACCATACGCCGCCGCAGCTGCTCTATCTGCGGGTCATCCGTCGCGCCTTCCGCTCCGCAGTTCCAGCTGTTGCCATTATTGTCTCCGTCCGTATTGTTCCAGCCGTTCTTCTCATTGTGCTTTACATTGTAAGAATACAGATCATATAACGTAAAACCGTCATGACAGGTCAGGAAATTAACGGAAGCATCCGCTCCCCGTGTTGCCGGGTCATACATATCGTTCGAACCAGTGATTCTTGTAACAGCAGTTCCTGCCATCCCAGCATCTCCCTTGAGAAAGCGTCTCATATCATCACGGTATCTGCCGTTCCATTCGGACCACCTGCTGAACGCCGGGAAATTTCCGACTTGATACAGACCGCCTGCATCCCATGCCTCCGCGATCAGCTTGACCTTTCCAAGAATGGCATCACAGGCGATTTCATGCAGAATCGGCGGTTCTGCCATCGGTGCACCGTTCCAGTCTCTGGACAAAATAGAAGCAAGATCGAACCGGAAACCATCCACCCGGTATTCCGTCACCCAGAAGCGCAGACAGTCGAGGATAAAACGTCTTGTAATCGGATGGTTGCAGCTTAAAACATTTCCACACCCGCTAAAATTGTAATAATGTCCGCCAGGCGTCAGAATATAATAAATGTTATTATCGATTCCTTTAAACGAAAAACATGGACCGTCCTCGTTCCCTTCCGCCGTATGATTGAATACAACATCCAGAATGACCTCTATTCCATTTTCTTTCAGTTCATAAATAAGCCGTTTCAACTCTTCCCCTTCATGGTTGTGCTCAACGACTGAACTGTAGCTCGTATTAGGAGCAAAGAAACAGACCGTATTATACCCCCAGTAGTTATAGAGCTGTTCCCCGTCAACGACCCGTGCGCTCTCCATCTCATCAAATTCAAAGACCGGCATCAGTTCCACCGCATTAATGCCCAGGTCTTTCAGATAAGGGATTTTCTGCCGCAGTCCTTCATAGGTTCCCTTCGCCGATACGCCGGAAGATTCATCCTTCGTATAACCTCTCACATGAAGTTCATAGATGACCAGGTCTTCCATCGGCAGTTCCAGCTGCTTGACATTGCCCCAGTCGAAATTATTTTCTACGACTCTGGCATGATACACGAATCCCGCATCGCTCTCCGGCCGGTCTCCCCATTCCTTCTGCCCCGTTACGGCTCTCGCATAGGGGTCCAGCAGAATATTATTTTTATCAAAAAGCAGTCCCTTCTCTTTATCATAAGGACCGTCCAGCTGAAAAGCATATTCAAATTCTTCGATTTTCAGATCGAATACAAGCATCGAATAGGTATTTCCGATATGGTAAGCTTCCGGAAACTTCAGCCTCGCATAAGGCTCCTTCTCCCGCGGCCGGAACAACAGCAGTGTACAGCTCGTCGCTCCCGAAGAATGAATCGTAAAACTGACGCCGTTCGGCGCCGCCGCCGCACCATCCCTGTTGTAATATCCCGGACGTACTTTAAATCCGTCAATTGTGTCAAGCGGCTGCAGCTTCACCCCTCGCTGCGGCCCAATTTTTTTCGTATTCACTTTTTTTCTCCCTCCAAAAAATATCATTCTGTCCTCATGCCTTTCTTTTCAGCCTGAATTTCCGTCAATCTTATTGCGGATATCCTGCATCTGATAATCCAGAACTTCTATGGAGTCCGCACAGACTTTCAGCTGTTCAACGATTTCTTCCGCACTATCCACGCTTCGTTTATATTTCAGTTTATGTTCCAGACTCGCCCAGAAATCCATCGCGATCGTACGAAACTGCACTTCCACCTTCATGTCCTTTTTTTCATTAGACAAAAAGATGGGAATACTGATGATCAAATGAAGGCTCCGGTAGCCATTGGATTTAGGGCACTTGATATAATCTTTTTCTTTTAACAGAATAATGTCATCCTGCCTGAGCAGAAGCTTTGCCAGACGGTAAATATCGTCCGGAAAAGAACAAATGACCCGGATTCCCGCCACATCCGCCAGCTTATCTTCTATATTTTCCAGCGTGACCGGATAACCTTTCCGTCTCAGTTTCTCATAGATGCTCTCCGATGTTTTCAGCCTGCTCTTAATGGACTCGAACGGGTTCCTCTTATATTTCCTGGAAAAATCCTCGTTCAGTACTTTCAGCTTCGTCTCCACCTCCATGATGGCACACCGATACTGCATCATCAACGTATGAAAGGACTCCGCCTCTTTTAGCTGTTCGGCCTGCCTCCGAATGATGCGGGACTGTTCCTCAAGCGCCTCCGTCTGCCGCTCCACTTCCTGCTCCAGCTGATTCTTATAAGTAAACAGCTCCACCGCATTCTTTACCCGGTTCTTTACAATGGATGCCTCAAATGGCTTATGGATAAAATCAGAAATCCCCATTTGAAAACACTGATTTTCCACATCGACGGCTTTCTCGCCGCTGATGACAAGCACCGGAATCTTTTTCAACCAGCCGTTCTTTCTGATTTCCTCAATAACTGCAAAACCATCCATTTTGGGCATCTGCAGATCCAACAGCAGCGCCGCTGTTTCCTTCTGATATTCCCACAGCCAGCGTACCGCTTCCTCTCCGTTTTCCGCCATTTCTATCACATATTCATCTTCAAGCATATTGCGCAGCACTTCGCGGTTTACTTCCGCGTCATCCACGACCAAAATCCTGCTCCGCATAAGAATCCCCCATTTTTCCTTTGTACACAATACCAATGCTATTTTAGCATAAACCCTTGCCGGATACCATCCCAAAACAAAGTTTATTCTTTCTCTTTCTTCCGAACGAACATCAGTCCGAAAACACCTACACCGCAGTTACTGGATACCGTAGCGGAGGCTTTTTGCAGAATGATCCTGTTGAACTTCACATATTTTTCCACTTCTTCCAGGATTTCATTCAGCTGCTGTACCGTACAGCCCGCATAAGTCAAAAAAGCGATACGGGTATCAATCTGCTGTGGATGATGCAGAATCTGCTTCACATACTTACGCCGCACATGCTGCATATTTCCCGTTTCTATCCGCCAGAGTCCCAGTTTGTTCTGGCTCATATGGAGCACCGGATGAAGATTGAGTCCTGTACATACTTTATGGACAACGCCGCTCACCTTCCCGTTCCGATATAACGCCGCCGTGCTCGGCACGAGGAAATTGGAACATACATTCTCTTTGAACTGTTCCAATGCCTTGCAGATTTCCGACACACTCTTTCCCGCTTCCGCCAGAACCGCCGCATACAGCACCATGAGACCATGCCCGCTGCTGATATGATTGGAATCCACGATCGTAACATTATCAAAACTACGGCTTGCCTGCATCGCGTTCGGATAGGCGCCGCTCAGCGCTGTCGTTGCCGTAATATGAATCACCTGTTCCGCTTTCTGCAGTTCATCCGCAAAGAAATACTCGTAGGCTGAAGGCTCCGCCGTCGAAGAATGCGCATGATTATCTCCCTGCTGCAGATAAGAAAGCAGACCGTCGGATGAGACTTCAAAAAGATCACAGAACCGGCCTTCCTTCGTATGGACGTAACAATACATCAGACGAATCTGGTATTTTTCAAGCAAATCTCTGGGCAGGTCACAAATGCAATCCGCCGTAACGGCAATCCTGCGTTTCTTAACGCTGACGACCTGATTGACCCTGCCATCCTCTTTTGCATTCTCCTTCTCTTCCTCTGCGGTATATTCAATCAGTTCAGACGGCAGATATTTTAACAGACTGGCTTCTAAAAGCGCTGAGTTGATGGGCTTGGCCAGATAACCGTCAAAACCCATATCCTGATAGACCTGCTCCGCATTCGTCATGACATTGGCAGTCAGCGCAACAATGGGCGTTTTCTGGCAGTAGCCTTTGCTCTGTGCGCGAACGGCCTTCATCGTCTCTTCGCCGTCCATATCCGGCATCATATGATCCATCAGAATAACATGATAAGGACCTTCCGCCGTTTTCCGCAGACATTCCTTTCCGCTCTCCACCGTTTCTACCTGAACTTTGGTTCCCCGCAGCAGTTTAACGGCTACCATACGGTTCATATCGTTATCATCCACAACGAGTACTCTGGCATCCGGCGCCATAAAACTCTGTTTATATCTTGCACGCCGGTTCAGCTGCTTCTGGGCTGCAAAGTTAATGACCCCGATTGGCCGCACATTGACGATTTTCTGCTTTACTTCAACCGTAAAAACTGACCCTTTATGATAGACGCTGTCAACGGAAATCTTTCCGCCCATCATCTCGATCAGCTGCTTTGAAATATTCAGGCCAAGTCCCGTCCCCTCAATGTTCCGGTTATCCCGTTCATCCATACGCCTGAAAGAACTAAAAAGGCTGTCGAGATTTTCTTTTCGGATTCCCATACCCGTATCTTCTACGGAAATGCGCAGCAGAATTTCATCCGCCGCAACGCGCTCTCCCTTGGCGGATAGTGTAACCGACCCCGTCTCCGTATATTTTACGGCGTTGGTGAGCATATTGGTAACGACCTGTTTGAGCCGCACTTCATCTCCGAAAAGCATGGATGGGATTTCGGGGTCAATATCCACTTTAAACTCCAGTTCTTTCTGATGCGCCCGAATCCAGATCAGATTGACCAGATCGCTGAACATGGCGCTGATCTCATATTGGGCCGGCACGATCTCCATCTTTCCCGATTCCAGTTTGGACAAATCCAGAATATCATTGATGATCGTCAGGAGCATCTTGCTCGCATTCTGAATATTGATCGCATTCTCTGCAATTTCATCTGAAATATCTTCCCGCAGAATCATCTCGTTCAAACCGATGATCGTATTGATCGGCGTTCTGATCTCGTGGCTCATATTGGCAAAAAAGGCATCCTTGGAATGGGCGATCTGCTCAATCTCTTCCTTCTGCTGCTCCGCCAGCTTCCGCTCCTTATCATACGTCATCGTCTGTACCTTCAGCAAAATGCCGATGAAACAGCTGACGATAATGATCGTCACATAAGAATCTGCAAAACTGTAAAAACGGCTGGCCGGCACGGATATAAAATCCGGAAATTGATAGGAAACAAAATATGTCGCCAGAAAAGAAACTACGGATAAGAAAAAAGCGATAAAGAAATCTTTTCCGGTGAACATCAGAAAAATATATACCAGTTCCAGTACGAACCAGACTGGAGTGCCGCTTTCCATGCCGCCGCTCATAAGAAAGACTGCTGGAAACAAGGCAATATTGAAAACAATGATCAAAAGCCAGGAAGCTTCTTTGGTCTTCCTGCGCTCCACTGCGAGCCAGAGGGCCAGACCGGATACGGCACACATCAGGATGAACGCAATCAGCACATCAGGAGCGGCTCCGAGCATGACCGCTCCCATACCGATAATAGAAGCCGCAAATGCTAACAGCAGAACAAGCCGGACAATACGCTCCCTGAATTCCAGCCTGCCATCCAGCACATTCTGCAAAAATGTATGAATCCGTTTCATAATGACCACCCCCAGCCTTTCCGCCCATTACCACATATTTTCCGCATCGTTTTCCCAACTGTCCAGAATACCGACTGCACCGGGGAAATCGAACTCATCTGCTTTCTCCCGGATGTCCTCCGCCAGCTTTGACAGTTCTGCTGCCCCGCACCGGCTACTTCCAAGCTGCTCCAGGAGCTCCGGAAGTCCTTCATTCTCGAAACTGTCCAGTTTTTCCCGAATCTGCATAAGCTGCTCTTTCAGGGACTGTTCCGAGATTTCCTGCATCTCGTGTTCCTGCTCTTCCTGCCGTATAAAATCACTCTCTCCGAGCACCCGGAGAAGCAGATCATATTTTTCCAGCATTTCCTTATGATGCGCTCTGATATATTCGATGCGTTCCTCTTTTCCTGCCATTTCCAGCTGCAGCGCAAGTTCTGACAGTTCATTGGCCCCGATTCCCTTGGAATTGCTCTTCAACGCATGCACCGTAATGACATAATTTTTCCAGTCCTGCTCTCCATAGAGTTGTTCCAGCTGACGGCTGCGTTTGAGTCCTTCTTTATAGTAGATGCCGATAATTTCACGAAAGCCTTCTTTATCACCGCAATAAGCAATTCCCTGTCCGATATTGATACCGGCTCTGCTCAGATCAGTCAGCGCTTCTTCGTCCGATTTCCCGTAAAGAACGGGCGATGCCAAAAAGTCCGTTCGTTCCTCCGCCGATAATGTGTTATCTGTCTGCACATTGATCCTCTCCTGCCTGTCGGATATCGTTCCGTCCAAATCCTTTTCTTCGATACCGATCTGCTTCTGTTCCGGAATATAGCGGCGCAGCATACGTTCCAGAACGCTCAGTTCGATGGGTTTGGCAATAAAATCGTTAAAGCCCTCCTCCATGAACATCTCTCTCGCACCGCCGATTGCATTGGCGGTAAAGGCGATCACATTAAGCGACTGAAAATAGGTACCGGGCTTTTTCCGGATTTTATGCAGCGTCTCCACACCATCCATCTCCGGCATCATATGGTCAAGAAATACGCAGTCGTATTCCATCGTATCCAGTTTGCGAAGAGCCTCATCGCCGCTGATGGCCGTCGAGACTTTAATCTGGTAAGGCAGCAGAAGCCTTGCCATGACTTTCAGGTTCATCGCGTTGTCATCCACAACGAGGACCTTTGCATCCGGTGCAATAAAGCGTCGCTTCGCATCAATATCCAGCTCGCTGTTCTGCAGTATTTTCTGTCCATTGAATACCGCAGCGATGGACAATACGGTAAAAGGCTTATAAATACGAAGCATATTACTCCCCACCTGTGTTTCCTGTCCATATTCGAGTATCAGGACGACCGTGATATTTTTTGCGATTTTTTCAAAAAAGGCTTTATCCTCACCGTATTCTTCCCAGCTGATAAAAATATGGGAATAATTCTCATGCTCGATACGACGCTTCAGTTCGGGAAGATTCCGGCATATCCGGAACATAATACCGAACTGCTCTGCCATATGGCGGATAGACTTCTCATACCCTTCCCGCACAACGGAGAAATTGTATTTATCCATATTGATATAACAGGCTGCGAACAGATTCCCTTTGTTTCTGACGGATACAATCGGCGTTTCATCCAGTACTTTCTGCGGAACTGTGAATATAAATTCCGTTCCGACACCGGGCTTGCTGTCCACCGTAATAAAACCACCCATGCGCTGAACAAGAGCCTGTGCGATGGAAAGGCCGAGTCCGATTCCCCCTTCTTCCTTATTGCGCTTGGAATCAAGCTGTCCATAACTCGTAAAGATTCTTTCAATCTCGCCCTGGTCCATGCCGATTCCCGAATCCCGGATGCTGACTATCAGATTAATGCCATATTCTTCTTTTCTGGATTTAATCCGGAGAACGACACCACCCTCCTTTGTAAACTTCATCGCATTTTCCAGCAGATTCACAACGATACGCCGCAGCTTCTGCTCATCGCCGACCAGGCTGCTCGGCAGATCGGCATCGCAGTCTACGATCAGCTCCAAATGCTTTCCGTTCTCAAAAGTCTGGGCCATATTGATGATGTCCGCAATGGTTGACGTGATATTATAACATTCTTCCACCAGTTCCATCTTACCGCTCTCCAACTCTGAAAAATCCAGAATGTTGCTGACCGTCGCGAGCAGATTTCGCCCTGCAGTCTGGATATCGATGATATCCCGCCTAACATCCACGGGAAGATTTTCCTGCAGAAGCGCCTCGCTCATACCGCAGACCGCATTGATCGGCGTACGGATTTCATGCGAAATATTGACCATAAAATCATCTTTGCTCTTCTCCACGATCTCCAGCTCATGAATATTCTCCATCAGCTGCTCGCTCGTCACTTTCCTGATGCGTATGGTAATCCACACTACTAAAGAAATCACATAAGCCGCCGCAATATGCAGGACGAGCCTGAGTATATCATTGGCCGCCTCAAAGGAATATGTATGTAAAATAAAAACATGATAAAGACACAGAATCGTTGTAAAAAAAACACCCATATAGACAATTTCCGCAATACAGAAAATGCTGAGCAGTACAATGAGCGCCATCATCGTAGAAAGCATAGACGTGAAAGAACTGGAATAAATGGCATATACAAAAAAATTGATCCAACACATGAGCGAAATAAATTTCGCGCGGTAAGCATAGTTCCGATATCCCTTTACACAGACAATCCAGCCTGCAATGACCGCAGCGGCAATCACTTCTTTGGCAAGAATGCTCCATTCTAACAAAAATGCTGAAACGGACATGGCAAGGGAAAAAACTGTAAAAATGCCAAGAACAATCTTCTCCATCTTTTTATTCGTTTTTTCATTCCCAAATTGTTTCTCTTCCAAAATAAATAACCGCCCCTTCCCTATGCAATCCCAAGAACCTCTTTTAGCATCGGCAGCATTTCCATGAAAACATCGACGATGACCGGATCGAACTGTGTTCCTCTGCCCTCCGACATGATCTGCATGATCCGCTCAATAGGACGGATTGGCGGTTTATAGCATCGTTCTTCATACAGGGCATCGAAAACATCTGCTGCCGCCATAATGCGCGCCGCTAACGGGATACGGTCTCCTGCAAGTCCCGTAGGATATCCTGTTCCATCCCATCTCTCGTGATGATACAGCGCAATGTCCTCCACGATCCTGACATAATGCTCATCCTCCACATCGCCGATGATCGTCTGAATAATCTTACGGCTGTATGTCGTATGCAGTTTCATCGCATCAAATTCTTCCGGTGTCAGCTTACCCGGCTTCTGCAGAATCGCATCCGGCACTTTGATCTTCCCCACGTCATGAAGGGGCGCCGCTTTACAAAGGTCTTCTATATATTCCGGCGTCAGTTCTTCCAGAAAGAGCTTCCGCTTATATAGTTCATCCGCTATCATCCGCACATACATCTGCGTATTTTTCACATGTTTTCCAGTACTGCCGTCCCGGCTCTCGATCAGATTCGCCATACCGACGATAACGGAATCCTGAATCATGCTGATACGCCTTGTATTTTCAGTAAGCTTGTCCGCCTGCTCCTTTACCATTTTTTCCAGATTGTGCCGGTATTGGTCGAGCTCGATCGTCTTGGCAACGCGGCTGAGCAGGATATCCGGTACAAAAGGTTTGGCGACAAAGTCCATCGCACCCATCCGGAAACATTTGATTTCTGTCTCTGCCAGATTATCCGCCGTCAGAAAAATAACAGGAATCGATGCAGTCTCTTCTCTTGACCGAATCTTCTCCATCACCGCAAAACCGTCCATATCCGGCATATTAATATCCAATAAGATCAGGTCCGGATGATTGTGCTCCAAATATTTCAAGGCCGCCTCCCCTGAATTGGAAGCCGCTATGCGGTACTGGGGCAAAAGGATTTTCTGCGCAAGCGCCAGATTGGTCTTGTCATCATCCACGACCAGAATAATATTTTTCATACAAATAACCATGCCTTTCTCTCAACCTGCGATATTTGTTTTCCCTGATAATAATTATATTATATCAGTTTTACTGCGCATTTGGCAATAACTGACAGAGATGGGATTCGAACACAAAATGAACGCAATATTTTAGAAGAAAAGGCTTGCAAAAAGTTTAAAATCCCGTATTATGGAATAAAGTGATTTATTTTTTACCATTTCAAAAGAAAGAGGAGAGGATCATTTAATGGCAATGAAAAACAGAAAAACAGTGCTTATGAAAGCCGTTTCAACACTTGAGAACGCGGACTATTCCAAAGAACCTGAATTAAATTCCATTTACCAAAGATTATCTCATGGCAGAAAACAATTTGCGGAACTTTTTGAAAAAAATATCAAAGCCGTCATGCAGATTAGTTCTCTTGACCTGACAATGCAGCACCAGACAGATAAGATCATCGAAATCGCAAGCAAGGTAACAAAAGCGACGGAAACGATCTTCGGCGCTGCCGCCGGCCATGCGAACAACCAGCACGAAGAACTGACAAATACAATTATCAAAGTATCTGAAGAGACTGACGAGGTCTATCAGAAAATAGAATCCGGGCAGAATGAACTGACATCCATCAGAGAACTTTCCGAGCAGACCATTTCCATTTCGCGGCAGATGCAGAAAGATATGGATGATCTGATCAATATCATCAATCATATCAGCAGCGTCATCTCAGGAATTGACTCCATTTCCATGCAGACGAACCTGCTCGCCCTGAATGCTTCCGTAGAAGCCGCAAGGGCAGGTGAAGCCGGGAAAGGTTTTGCCGTCGTAGCCAATGAGATCAGAGCCCTGGCTGAGGATACTCAGAAGCTTACAAGAGATATGAGCTCTTTCGTGGACAATATGAAGAACGCTTCCGAGCAAAGCGTCCACAGTTCAACGAATACCATCGAATCCCTGTCTGCCATGGCGGATAAGATCAACAACGTATGGGAGCTGAACAACGACAGCCAGCGCTATATTTCCAATGTCAACGAATCCGTAAGTTCCATCGCGGCTGTCAGCGAAGAAATCAGCAGTTCCATGACTGAAATGGAGAATCAGCTGAGAGACTGTACGGAATTTATGCGCCAGGTCGGCCATGACTTACATCAGGCCGCAGAGCCGGTCGTTGATATCGAGAAAATACTGGATACCAGCGTAAAACAAATGGGCACCATGACCAAAGATGCTTTCTTCCATCTGGAAAACGCAGAATTTGGGGAATATATGCAGAGTGCCATCTCTTCCCATCATACATGGCTTGGCAACCTTCAGAAAATGGTCAAAACAAGAGAGATCATACCGCTTCAGCTGGATTCTTCCAAATGCGGTTTCGGCCATTTCTACTATGCCATCACACCGGATATTCCGGGCGTTCTGCCCATATGGGAAGGACTTGGCAACAAGCATAGAAAATTCCATACTTACGGCATGGCTGTCATCAATGCCCTCAATAATGGAGATTATGCAGAATCCGAACGCGTATACTGGGAGGCTGAAAATTATTCCAGAGAACTGATTGCCGACATGGAAAAAATTTTACAGCTTACAAAGGAGCAATAATTTGCTCCTTTTTGGCTGTTATAGACCATACTTCTTCTAACGCGGAATCAGCAATACCTGCCCAATATTCAGCAGATTCCCGGTCAATCCGTTCAGACTCTTGATAGCCTCTACCGTCGTACCGTAGCGCTGGCTGAGCAGCCACAAAGTATCACCGGCGCGTACCGTATATTCAAAATAAGAAGGGGCCTGCCCTGTCGGTATTTTCAATACCTGACCGATATTCAAATCATCACTCGTCAGATTATTCAGCCTTTTAAGTTCCGCCACCGTCGTACCATACCGCTGACTGAGCAGCCACAGCGTATCGCCTGCGCGCACGACATATTCTATTGTCCCGGTATCCGGCCCCGGCGCCGGCACAAAATCCCCGATTCCATGATAGGCATCATAGAGAGCCCTCCATGTATTGGCACCGACAATACCGTCCGGCGTAAGGCCTTTTGTCTGCTGAAAAGCAATGACCGCCTGTCTGGTCCCATTTCCGAAAATACCGTCCTGTGATATTTCCGGAATGCCGGGATAATATTCTGCAATCACATTCAAAAGATATTGCAGCGTGATCACGTCCGCTCCTCTTGAACCCTGCCGCAGCACCGCCGCCGGCGGCACCGTTCCGATACCGAGCGTGGTTCCTTCGCTGTTCAGCTCCGAAAGCCTCGTTACAGCCGTATATAACTGGGAAATTTTATACCATGTGGCCTTTCCGACGATACCATCCGGCGCCAGCTGAAAGACACTCTGAAATTTGGTCACGGCAGCCCTTGTACTGTCTCCGAACACACCGGCTTCATCTGTGATTGTCGGAATCGCCGGATAATTCCGCCGAATTCTGTTCAGATAGGTCTGAATCGTCTGCACGTCAAGCCCCGTGCTGCCTACTCGAAGCGGCGAGCCCGGATAGGAAGAAGGCACATTGGCAATGATATCCGTCGTCGCAATTTCCACATCATCCGGATAATAGGTACGCAGAATCTGAAGCGGCGTAAGCCCCTGATTCGCCAGCGTGACCGTTCCCCACTGGGACAGGCCGGCGCAGCTCGTCGTCGTACCGTTGCAGAATGATGTAAATATATAATTAGTGCGACAACAAAGCGATTCAATTGCCCCGAATTATATTATTCGGGGCAATTTCATTAAAAGCTACTAATACTAATAAAAACGCTATCATATAAACTGATATACTTCAACTATTTTTCGTATAATGCTTTTTAAATAAGATATTCACTGTTGGCATATCCTGTATAATTCTTTCCATTTACTGTCGCTACAACGTATAGCCATTTTGTATTAGACACTTCCGTATAATATCCATAGCACTTGCACTGTGTTCCGACCGGCATAATAATAATTGAGTCATATTTATCCTTGTCAGGTCCATATCTCAGATTTAAGTTCGCAGTTGTTTTATAAGTGCCAGCTAGTTTTGTATCTTTCAACTTTGCCGGCTGTAACTCTGTAATCAGTGTGCTTGTCGAAACAGACGCGGAAATGGATGATGTGCTGTCTGTAATTCCTGCTTTTTCTAACGTTTGTTTATAGCTTGCTCCGTTGTCCAAGCCACAGACAGTATGACTCCCAATCTTAACATAGATTGCTCCCCTGACACAATATGCTGCACTGGTAAGATATGTCTTATCTGTTATTATCTTGTATCCTAATTTTTGCAAAGCTGCTTTCATCGTTGTGGTTGTCCATCCATTACTTCCGTATGTTGCGCCGTTTGCACCGGACGCTACCGCTGCTACATTTTGCAAACTTGAACAGTCACAATTACACTTCCCAACTTTGCTAAGATCATATCCTACCGCCTTCGCAAGCGTGTTCAAAGTATTTCTGTCGCGCTGCCCATAACCTATGTTGTCATTAGCGCAAGCTGCCTCCACCGCTTTTGCGTGTTTTTCCCGCACTGATTCGTCTGAATAAATAGCTATATAATCCCACGGCTTAGAATACCAATCACGCACACAAACTTCTTTTCCCGTACTATCACCTTTTGCTCCGTTAATTGTTCCACTTTCACTAACAGATGAATGTCCAATTTTCACTGCCATACTATTACCCCCCATTTTGCATTGATATATTGTTTACACCAGAATACTTCTTGTAATACTCCTGACCGTACTCAGCCCGTTTTTCTTTAATTGCATTACTTTGATCTGTCGGGCATTCAAATCCGGTAAGAACCTTGTCGGATGCCGCTTTGACACTTGTTGCCGTTTTGAGAACTGACAGCACACTCTTATAACTTGTTGACAGCTCTTTTACAAGAAATTCAAGCTGTGCTTCCAAATCCCCGATTGATACGCCTTTTGACTTAACCAAATCGTAGAGTCCTGCTTTCCGTCCAGTAGAAGTCCATTGTGCCAAACCGTAGCCATATTGTTTTCCGGGAAGCGGATTTAAAAATTCCTCGCGGCTAATTTTCCCTGTGTCAACAGCAGACGTATATGCTTCGTCCGTGCAATAGGTCTTTCCGACTTCTTTCAGTCGTTTTTCACATAAATTTTCGAGATTCTTTTGATTCAACCCGCTTTCCGCATACAGATTTCCCATAAGGCCTGCGGCTCCGTAGTCATTCCCTATTTTTGATTTAAGGAAATTCCAAATTATTTCCTCTTTTGTGTTTCCATTTAACGCCATAAGCAACCTCCTTTATAAAAGAAAAAGCCGGATGCTTTCACACATCCGACTCAATGGCTCTTAATACTTCACGGCACTACTACTGTTGCCGTGTTTTACCCGCTTCCTTTATCTGCTTGATTGCCTGTATAACCTTATCATATCCGTTTGTTGCCACTAAAAAGCTGAGATACATAAGGGTAATCAATTCAACAGCAATTTTGGCATTAATGGCCGTTTCAGTCCACACCAGATACCCAACTGATACTACTGCCGATATAACAACTGATGTGACTGCTGCAAGCACATTTGCGGAATAGTTCGCCGCTTTCTTGTCAGCAATTTTTTTGATACCCTCAACCGTAAGGTTGGTAAGGATTGATACAGCAAACAGCGCAATCACCAAAAATTCTAAACTCATAAATTTCCTCCTATCCTACCGCTTCATTGTCATTAAAATTTTGTGTTTTTGTTTCTTTTTTAATAAGTTCCGCATTAAGCGGAACAGAAAAACTTAACTTGTTTTTCTCGAAGATATTCATAATCGTATTGGTCCCGAGGTATACTACAAGGGGAGCTACAATTTCCCTTACAATTGTACTCGAAACGTCAACAACCGGGTCCATGCCTATGTACGCAAGTATATAAGAGCACGATGTAAGGACCATACCATGTGCTACAACGATTGTTGTAATAAACTTTGTGTAAGTATCAAGACTGACTTTTTTCTTTCTCTTATGCCTCAATACTTTCAGATTTATAACTGCAACAATAAGAAAAGCGGCTATCATTCCAAGTAAAAATGTTGAAATCAATTCGAATTGTTTCATCATGTACTTATTCCTGCTTTCATAAAAAGATAAGCAATAATTATTCCTATCGCCGTGAAAACGACATTTTTAACAACATCTCGCCACTTCTCACCATCTCGCCCCTCCAACATTTCAAGACGATTTCCTTGTTTTTCCTGTTCTTTTAGCATGTTCTCCATGTTGACCGCCAACTTTTCCACAGAAGTAGCAAGCGAAGAAATTTGTTGCACATTTTTTTCCAAAATTTCAAGTCGTTTATTTTGCCTGTCGTTTTCATCTTCTAAACGTTTATTTTCAGATTTCATCATTTCACTGAATGCCTCATGCTCTTTTCGAGAAATAAAATCGTCCACACTCTCACCTCCTTAACCATTCTTCTGTTTTTTTCCTCCAAAAAGAAGGAACATCTTCCAATGTCCACTCCTTTCCGGTTCTGGGATTGATTTCCTTATTCTTAATTTTGCTTCCGTAGAATGCTCCCATTATACGCTCCCTTCTGCTATATCCGATACGGCCTTCCCAAGGTCGCCGATAGCTTGACCATGTGTCTGCTGCCCAACTTCTAAAGCATCAACCCGTTCTGTAAGAATCTCCTCTGCTGTTTTGTTACGCAAACTGAATGTGATCTGTACGGTACCGTCTTTATTATCCGTTCCCACCACATGGTCAAGCGCCATATCCTGATATTTTCCTACAATCAGATTATCAGCATCCTTGATGTTTACCTGTTTAAGATTGTCCGGTGTGAATTTCTCCCATAGAGCGCACGCTGCGCTTTTACTTTCAACATTACAAGATAATGCGGAAATTCCCTGCAATGTTTCCAGTTCGATTTCTGTGCCATCAGTGAGCACTAATTTGTCTTTTCCCATGTAAAAGACCTCCTTCTTTATTTTTTATATAAAATAAAGACCCACCAGGGTCTTATTTTCGGATTTTATTATGTATATATGATATAAATAGCAATTTATCTGATTTAAACGACAGTTTAAGCAAAATGTTTGTTGTTG